>DAOOJC010000239.1:0-3778 GCA_035384905.1 Acetivibrio sp.
CCATAAAAGTTGTATTTTTACATATCATTTACCCACACAAAATAGCGAAGCACCTCCTCAGGCACCTCTTCATTATTTTTTTCAAGTCTTTCTTTTTCCTGCTCTAAAAAAATTAGCATATCTGTTTTATATTGATTTTTATTTGCAGATACTGAAGTTATTACAGCACAATATGCAATCAAAACACCCAATGCTAAAAATACACAAATAAGTTTAATTGACTTTTTCATTTTCACTCATCTCCTTATATATTAATAATACTTAATTCACTTGTGCTGGAGGGGGTAAAGCTATCCATGAACGATATTCAATGGATTCTCCCAAACCTACATTAGATAGCCAATAATTAAACCTATTATATGATTGTTGGTTTTTAAAAGTATAATTTGACCAGGCATTACAACTCATTACACCTTCAAAATATAAACCTCTCCATTTTTTTTGATATACCCACTGCTTAGCACAATCCTCTACATAGATCTGAGGAAAACAATAACTGCATCTATTACCCCAAGATATATAAAGACCAAAAAGTAGAGGAACTCCTATCACAACCTTAACAGATACTGCCTTTTACTAAAATTAATAAAAACGTAATAATTAGTCAGACTATTTTATGATATAATGATATTGAACTACTGAAAAGTGATTCAAAAGAAAAACCTATAACATTTTTTCATACACAATCTTTATAGCATAAGCTCCGGCGACATCGAACCTCCGGAGCTTTTCACTTATTTCACTCAAGTCTCTATCTAAAAACAATACTTCCGTTTTCAACATCAACCTCTATAGTGCTTCCTTCCTTATACACACCCTTAAGATACAGGTCGGTAAGCTCATCCTCTATATATTTTTGTATAGTCCTCCTCAACGGTCTTGCACCATATTTGGGATCATAGCCCTTTTCAAGGATAAATTTCTTAACTTCATCACTGAAACTAATGTTCATATTTTTATTTTCTACCTCATCAATAACATCCTTCAGCATCAAGTCAATTATTTGCCTGAGCTCTTCCTGATTGAGCTCATTAAATATTATTATCTCATCTATTCTGTTTAGAAACTCAGGTCTGAAGGTCTCCTTCAAAACATCCTTTATTTTATTCTCAAGAGCTATATAACTGTCATTGGCAAAACCTATGCCGTTTGCCTTAAGACTGGTCCCGGCATTAGACGTCATTATCAGTACTGTGTTTTCAAAGCTTACTGTCCTACCATGGCTGTCGGTTGCCCTTCCATCCTCCAAAACTTGCAGGAGCATATTAAATACATCCGGATGGGCTTTCTCAATCTCATCCAACAGGATTACCGAATAAGGCTTCCTTCTCACCTTTTCTGTCAATTGTCCGCCCTCATCGTATCCTACATATCCCGGAGGTGCTCCTATCAACTTTGACACCGTATGCTTCTCCATATACTCAGACATATCGAGCCTTATGAGGGCTTCCTCACTTTCAAAGAGCTCAACAGCCAGTGCCCTGACCAGTTCTGTTTTACCTACACCGGTGGGTCCCACAAATATAAAGGAAGCCGGTTTTTTCTTCTTTTTGAAATCCGCCCTGTTCCTTCTTATGGCTTTAGCCACACTGGATACGGCGTTTTCCTGGCCAATAACCCTGTTATGAAGCCTTTCTTCCAGATTAAGCAGTTTTTTTGCCTCTACCTCAGTAAGACGCTGGACAGGAATTTTAGTCCAGGACTCTATAACATATGCCACATCTTCCAACGTCATTTCCATATCCTTATTCTTATACTCTATTTCCTTTATCTGTTGGAGAAGCTTGCACTCTCTTACCTTAAGATCGGCAGCCTTCTGATAATCCTCGATGGAATCTGCCGAAATAGCATTTTCCTTCTCCTCCTGTACTTTTTTCAGTTCTTCTTTTAATGCTTCAAACTCTACAAGTCCAACATTTTTTATATTAGCCCTCGAGCCTGCCTCGTCCAATACATCTATTGCTTTGTCCGGTAAAAACCGGTCGGTAATATACCTTTCGGAAAGCACAACAGCAGCCCGTAATACTTCGTCAGAAATTCTAACCCTGTGGTAACTTTCATAATAATCCTTAATACCTCTTAGTATCTCTATCGTTTCGTCAACTGTAGGCTCATCTACCAAAACAGGTTGAAATCTTCTTTCCAGTGCAGAATCCTTCTCAATATGTTTCCTGTACTCATTAAGAGTCGTAGCACCTATCACCTGAACCTCACCCTTGGCAAGAACAGGCTTTAAAATATTGGCAGCATTCATAGCCCCTTCGGCTTCTCCCGCTCCCATTATGTTGTGAAGCTCATCTATAACAAGAATAATATTTCCCAACGCTTTGCATTCCTCAATAATCCCTTTCATACGGCTTTCAAACTGCCCTCTGAACTGTGTCCCCGCCACTATGCTTGTAAGATCCAAAACATATACTTCCATATTGAACAGCTTTGCCGGAACATCCCTTTCTGCAATTCTTACTGCAAATCCCTCCGCAATAGCTGTTTTTCCTACTCCGGGTTCACCTATCAACACAGGATTATTTTTACTTCTCCTGTTCAGGATCTGAATCACCCTGTCAATTTCCCTTTGTCTTCCGATGACACGGTCAATTTTCCCTTCTTTTGCTTTTGCTGTCAAATTTATACCGTATGCATCAAGATACTTTTTCTTTTTCGGTATCTTTTTTTCCTGGGTTTTTGTCCTTGTATTATTGTTCTTATTATCCTTTTCCTTCTCTTCCTTTTCTTCCTTATCTTCATCCTTTAAGTCTTTTGAATCTTTTAATCCTGCATTGTCACCAGACTTTAATAAGGATTTGTTGATAAGGTTAAACAACGAATTGGCATTGTTCGGCAATTCTATGTCAGCCCCATCTTCATCCCCACTGTTCATATCCATTTCCTCTAAAAAGCTGCCCATCTGTTTATTTAAATCATCTATTTCATCCTCGGAAATACCGGTTTGCTCTAATATCTGATTTATTGGCTGAATTCCTCTTTTCTTAGCACAAGAAAAGCACAATCCTTCTTGAGTTTGCTTACCATTCACGATTTTCGTTATAAAAACAACGGCCAGATTCTCTTTGCACATTGAACACTTCACCATATCTATCATCTCCTTTTCTTAGCCAGTCTAAAAGTACAGTAAAATAACTCCATATCTAATTAATAAAATTCCTACATATATATCTTATTCGGATTTATTTCAAAATCATATATATAAAACTATTGAACGCATATTACGGAATGTAATTTACATTCTGCGTTCAATATAAAGTATAACATATATTTATATTTCCGGTCTAATAATATTCAGTTCCTTTTAAGCCCGTAATTACAAATAATTCTTATATAAATCACAATAAATGGTTACATCTTCGTTTTTTATTTATGCTTTCAACCTACTTCAACATCTTTTTCAGAAACTGCCCGGTATACGACTCCTCAACCTTTATTATTTCCTCCGGGATACCTTGGGCAACTATCATACCACCCTTGTTGCCGCCCTCAGGACCTAAATCGATTATATAATCGGCAGTCTTTATGACATCAAGATTGTGTTCTATTACCAACACAGAATTTCCTGCATCCACCAGCCTGTGAAGAATGCCTATAAGTCTGTGTACATCAGCAATATGAAGTCCTGTTGTCGGTTCATCAAGTATATACATTGTCCTTCCGGTACTTCTTTTTGAAAGCTCGGTAGAAAGTTTAACCCTCTGGGCCTCGCCTCCGGAAAGAGTTGTTGAAGACTGGCCCAGTTTTATATAACCAAGCCCCACATCATACA
>DAOOJC010000240.1:0-3753 GCA_035384905.1 Acetivibrio sp.
CAGCAAGGCTTAAAGCTGCATCTCCAGCCCGGTAAGTTTTGGCTTTCTGTGTCTGTCATAGGTAAGAGAGTCAATAGTACCAAATATGAATTTGTTTTGGGATCGTTTTACAAGCAGTCCCCAACGGGTAGTGAGTCAATAGTATGGAACATGAATCTTTTTATCAGTGACAAATCAGTTGAATTTACTACTTCACTGTCAAGATATACATATGCTGCTCTAAGCTGATTACTTGTTAAACTGATGACCCTAAGGAGGTTCGAACCTTTCATATTTAAATACGAACGCAAGATTTTATTTCAGCGGGAATTTATTAAAATAAATAAGACTATTTCCTATCATGAAGAAGTTTAGTGGAAAAGTCAGGCTTATAATTTTTTGAAATCCAGATAAAGGTGAAGGTATAATGTAAATAAATAATATATAATGTAAGCAAAATGGATGTTACATAATAAAAAAACATTGAATTGGGATTGATGGGATGAAGAAAGCTTTAATTGAATTTTGTAAATCTATAAGGTTAGAACACGTAGGGATAGCACCTTCCGGTCCTTATAACGATTTGAAGGATTTGTGGGAAAAGAGGATTGAAAAGGGCTTTGTGCATGCTTTTAATAAAGGAAGTTTGGAGAAAATGATTTGCCCGAATTTGACTTTGGAGGATGCAAAATCGGTAATAGTGTGTTTATTTCCCTATTATTGCGGTAATTTTGAAAATGCCAATTTATCAAAATATGCTTACAGTGTGGATTACCATATAACAGTTAAAAATATGCTGGAGAAAATAGGGGATTTTTTGCAAAAAAAGATTCAAGGGTTTAATTACGAAGCCTTTGCAGACACAGGACCGCTTAATGACAGATATCTGGCCTATAAAGCGGGGTTGGGCTTTTTCGGAATTAACAACCATATAATAACGGATGAATACGGCTCTTATGTTTTTATAGGATATATTATAAGCAATTATCCCTTTGAGCCTGACAAACCGCAGGACAGGACATGCCGAAAATGCTTTGATTGTGTGAAAAGATGCCCCGAACAGTGCATTTTAGGTGACTTTACAATAAATCCGTTTAAATGCAGGTCTTATATATCTCAAAAGAAGGGCGAACTTTCCGCGGAAGATATGGAGATTTTAAAGAAAAATCCTTTGATTTGGGGATGTGATGTATGCCAGGATGTCTGTCCCCACAACCAAAAGGTAAAAAAGACGGTGATGGAAGAGTTTAAGCATAATATTAAGTACAGAATAGAATATGAAGAGCTTGAAGAAATTTCTAACAATGAGTTTTTTAGAAGATACAAGGATAGGGCTTTTAGTTGGAGAGGCAAAGGAGTTTTAAAAAGAAATTATGAAATTATTAACGAGCTATGAAGTGTTTTAACAAGTTGCAAATCATATATGTGAAGAAAAACGTGAAAGAAACTTAAATTTTCTTTTACACTTTTCTTCACATTTAGCGAAATTTCGCGAAGTAAAATTACCGGAAGAGTGAAATAACCCGATGCCCTTGAGCTAATTCACTCGCTTCATATTTTCAATTTCTTCCTGAATTCTCTTTTTATCGATGCGTTCAAAAAGAATATTTACATCTTCAATAATTTGATCAAACGGCACTTCAGTGTATTTCCAACCGGTTGATTCTATATGAAGCATGCTGCGGATTTTTGACGATGAAAAGGGCAGGAAGGGCTCCAGTAAAATTGATAGATTGGCAATAATTTGAACACAGGTAAAAAGGGTTTGCCTGCATTTTTCTATGTTTTCCTTAAGGGTGATCCATGGCTGTTCTTCGTCAAAATACTTGTTCGCTGAGCGTATAAATGAAAACACTTTCTCAATGGCGTCTTTAAAATCTCCCTGTTCAATGAGACTTCCGACTTCCGGGTATAAATCAGCTAATGTTTTCTTTATATTAGGACTGCATTCTCCTTTGGGCACCTTGCCGTCGAAAGACTTTTGTACAAAGACAAGGCTCCGGTTGACTAAATTTCCGTAAGCACCGAGGAGTTCCCCGTTGTGGCTGTTTATAAATTCTCTCCATGAAAAGTCCGTATCTTTTTTTTCGGGACCATTGGCAATAAAGTAATAACGGATACTGTCCGGATTATAATACTCAATAAGATACGGTATCCAGACCGCCCAGTTTTCACTGGTGGATATCTTTCTGTCCTCAAGGGTTACATACTCGCTGGATATTATTCTGTCCGGCAGATGCAAACCACCATGGGCTTTTATAAGGGCAGGGAGAATTACGGTGTGAAAGGGAATATTGTCTTTTCCGTGTATATAATAGTGTAAAGAGTTTTCGGACCATATTTCATGCCAATTTACACCGCAAGCTTCTGCCCATTTTTTGCTGGCGGAAAGATATCCTAATACTGCTTCAACCCACACATATATCTTTTTGGTTTCAAACCCTTTCAGAGGCACGGAAATACCCCATTCCAAATCCCGGGTTATTGCCCTGTCACGAAGTCCTTCAATATATCTTTGGGATAGTCCCAATGCATTAGTCCTCCAGCCACTGGAATTTTGGACATAATCCTCAATGAAGGACTGCAGCTTTGATAATGCCAGAAAAAAGTGTTCCGATAATTTGAAGACGGGAGTATCTCCACAGATACCGCATTTTCTGTCTTTTAGATTGGCAGGATCAAAAAGAGTTCCACAGGCATCGCATTGATCCCCCTTTGTCTTGCTTTTACAATTTGGGCAAGTACCGACAACAAACCTGTCGGGCAGAAATTGGCGGCAGGACTCACAATAAACCTGTTCCACAGCTTTCCTATATACAAAACCGCTGTTGAGAAGATTTGTGAAAAATTCCTGAACAAAAGCAATATGATAGGGATCCTTTGTTTGACTGTACAAATCATATGAAAAGCCCAGCTTTTTGAAACACTCCTTGAACTCATTGTGGTAACGATCCGCAATTTCTTCAGGGGAAAGCCCTTCTTTTTGAGCCCGTATCTGAATGGGTGTGCCGTGACAATCACTTCCTGAAACATAACACACATTATATTTTTTTAATCTGAAATATCTTGCCAGTATATCTCCCGGCAGTAAAGCCGCAACATGGCCTATGTGAAGAGATCCATTTGCATAAGGCCAGGCTCCGCCGATGAATATGTTCATAAACAACTCCTCCTTAAATTACTGTTTTTTAAATAAAACTTTTTTGTACAAACAAAAAGTCAAGCTCTAAGTGCCCTGATTTTTTCGTTTGCTTTGCTAAAACTAAATAGATACGAATAAAAAAGCCCTCACCCCCAGGCAATTTATCCTAGGGACGAGAGCATTATGCTTCGTGTTACCACCCCGGTTCACCGATATTTCGCAATATCGGCCTCAGCAAGTACGTCAGAAACTTCTGATTATACCCTGGCACTATAACAGGTGCACCTGTCGCAGCCTAAATCCATCGGATAGTCGGTGCGAAAGCTCCAAGACCATGTTCGGCTATCTGTACTTTGCTCCTTCTCAGCTTCCCGGAGTTCTCTGTAAAAGCCATCAATAGCGTACTCTTCTCTTCATCGCATACTTAGTATTACCATATTAATTACATTTTAATACAGATAATTATGTAAGTCAATATGTTTAGATTTTAATAGTTTATTACATGGACATCAAACAAGTGTATAGTTATGTATAGATAAAATTTATTCTATTTCCATATTATACTTTACATAATCAATATACACCCGTTTTTTTTCGATAATGTTCGGTTTTTAGCATATGAGTATATAAAT
>DAOOJC010000241.1:0-3738 GCA_035384905.1 Acetivibrio sp.
AAACACAAGGTCTCCTTTTTTAAGCCGTCGGTCATGACTTCCCAAAAGCGGCACCGCCGGGCTCATTCCGTAATTGCCCCCGGGTCCGTTGAAATAAGTGGGATAAATCGAACTCTCCCCAAAGCACACATGCCCTACAAGTATTTCGGTATCGAACATGTTAAAACGAGCTATTCCGTGGTGTCCTTCCTCGACCATCACTGAGTAAAGCTTCGCTGCAAACTCCGCCTCACTTATCCCTTCCTCAAGAATCTTCGGGACTCTGTCCTCCAATATTCTTCTATGAATAACCCCTGACTGCTCCATTATATCCATCTCATAACGGCTCTTTACTGATCTGAGAAAAGAAATCTGTCTGTCTAAAGGCTTCACATTCTCAAAGGGAAAATACTTTTGAAACCTCTTATAAAAAGCAATGGGAACAAACTCCGTTTCAAGGTATATTGTCTCCGGGATATCGGTAAAAGCTCGGGCCGCATCGCGAAAGCTGTTCATCGGCTTAATCAAAGGAAAGTGTGATTCGTCCTGTGCCCTCTCAACGCTTTTTCGAACCCACAATACCGCCTCATCATCCCGGGGTATTAATAGCATTCCCTCCGGCATGGTGCCTGTAAAATAATAAAGGTTAACCTTGCTGAAAACAACCGCCATTTCCCATCCGGGATTGTGCTCGTCCATAACCGCACGAAACCGTTTCATACGGGACTCAAGTTCACTATAAGGTGTCTTTCTCATTACATTGTCCTCCTATGCAAAATGATCCGGATAAAAATTAAATTAATCCAAATCCTTACATTTTCCGAATAACTCAAATTCATAAGAATTATATCATACTCAATATAGGCTGTGCCATCTTTCTTTGTTTATACCGTTACAAAAGGCCGGTCACCTCATTGACCGGCCCTTTGCAATTATTAAATTCATGATCTATTTCATATTTTTTTTAATAGAAAAACTCTTTACTTTAATCATATGGTCTTGAATAACTGCATCCTTTTATAGATTTTCGTTTCTGAGTGCATCTATAGGATTATCCTTTTTGATTTTTCTCATGGAATAAAGCATTGTTGAAAACACCACGGCAAAAACACTGCCCGTTGCAATAACAACGCTGTACCATGGAACAAAGTATTTCGTTTCCCACCCTCCGGCAATACTTCGATATATAAGGTAGGTTACACCGAAGGATACGGGAATACCGTATATCAAACCCTTAATACCGTAAAGCAGACATTCATAGTTCATCATTTTATTAAATCCCTTTTGCGTCATCCCTATGGATTTTAACATCGCAAACTCCCGGCGGCGAAGTGCTATATTTGTCGAAATGGTGTTAAACACATTTGCCACTGCAATCAAAGAAATTAAAATTATGAAACCATAGGAAAAAATATTGATAACTGAAACCAATGCCCGCATCGATTCTCCGTTTTCGGCAGCATCATATAGCATTGAAGTCGGCAAGCCCTTATCTTCCAGAATGCTGCATATTTTATTATATACGGATTTGTGATCATCCGCCTTGAAATAAAAGAAAGATTCCACACTTTCCGTATCTTTACCGGTAACAGCCGAAATAGCACTGTAAGGATACATAAATGTTATTGTGCTTCCAAAGTTGTTGTCAACACAAAAGGGCTTTTTATCCGAAACAACACCTATTTTAATATTTGATTCTTCCGTTGCCTCATCAAAGGTTAATTTCAACTCTTGTTCACCGTCTTCAGGATACTTATTTCTAAACAGATAAACTGTCTTTCCGTCATCATCGGTAACATTTCCGCTGAAAAAAAATCTTTCCTTATCCTTAATTTGTTTAAACACAATATCCGAAGGATTGGACCCTAGAATATGGAATGTATAATATTTACCCCCGTCATAAAATTTCGTAAAATCTCTGACAACCGCCAACGGTGAATTCGGGCTGAAATACAGGTTTTTGTCATAAGAATTTTTATTTAAAAACTTCTCATATGTGCTATCGTCAATAAAATACAATACGGCATCAAAAGTTTCATGTTCCGATTGATAATTGGGATAGTTTTCTCCGAATATTCTCTTGCTGAAACTGATATACTCTTTATTGAGGCTGTTGACCGGAATTTCGATGGTTTTATGCTGAAAATATACATAACTGCTGTCCTTTACTCCTTTTACTTCGGACAATTCCATAAACAACTCTTCCAATGAACACTTTTCCCTCTGATCCGGCGTAAAGCTGTAAATAATATCATACTCCTCGTCATCTATAACAGAATCCACACCCTTTGTAATATATGCACAAAAACTGCTGGCCGATATGAATAAAACCACACTCATAAAAAGAGAAATCACCGTAGCCCGGTACTTTTTTCTGTTGCGTTTGTAATTTTTCCTGGCAATCATTCCTTCGAATCCAAACAGCTTATAGGTAAGCTTTGAGGTTTTCACCTTTCCGGCCTTAATTTTAATGTCATTAGTTTGCCTTATGGCATCAATGGCCGATACCCTTACGGCACGCCTTGCAGGAATAAACGCCGATATCAGCACGGTAATGAGACCAACCAATGCCGACGCTGCAACAGCAGATCCCGAAACATATAAATCCATCACCACATCGGTATTATATTGTAAGAAAGACATAAACATATTTTGTGTTAACTCCAGTGTTATACCTATCCCGGCAATTCCCGACAATATTCCCAGAGGAAGCCCTATAGTGCTCAAGAAAAATGCCTCAAACAGCACACTTCTTAGTAGCTGCCGTTTGGTGGCACCGATAGAGGATAAAAGTCCAAACTGCTTTGTGCGTTCACTGACGGATATGGAAAAAGCGTTATATATCAATAAAATTGAACCAAACATTATCAGAATAATTAAAACTCCGGCAAGCCCGTATAATACTGCATTAAATCCGGTATCATCCGAAACACCGTTAAAAATAAGATAATCTCTGTTGGTTCTTCTTTCGTTTTGAGGGAATCGGGTATCCAGATAATTATAGATGTTTTTAACTTTCTTTACTTTGATATAAACATCATAATTGTCTGCACCGGTATTGTCCGAAACAGTCAAAGCAGTATATCCGGGACCGACGTATGGCTCAAAGCTCGGGCGTTCATAGAATCCGACCACGGTAAAGGTACGCTGCTCCCTTATTACCAATTCTTCCGTTTCTTTTATTCCACCGTTTTCACCATTCCGATAGCCGCTATCCTGATTAAGCTCAAATCCATCCGAAATCCGGCTTCCTATATCAAGAACCAGTACATCGCCGATGGAATGCTTCACACCGCCGTTGGTTTCAAGGTGCTGAGGTAAAATTATCTCCGCGGTGTTCTCCGGCATTCTCCCCTCAATTAAATTAACGGGCATTACGTCCTTAAAGCTATTGTCCATTCCTGCGATAAACAGATACGGCATATAATCATTTCGGGATTCTTCCAACATCGCATAACCGATATTTTGCATCCATGTATAGGATTTTACATCGGGATCTTCATCTAATTTATCAATTTGTGCTTTTTTTATATAATGCACCGCACCGTGCCAGTCCCCATCCTGGGCAATAGCCACATCCAGTAAAAAATCCTGCAGGCTTGATACAGAAGTAGTTACTGCGGTAAGCATCGATGCGGATAAAATTATCCCGATGATGGTTACAAGGGTTCTTATTTTGTTTTTTTTGAGCATTTGAAGGGTTACCTTATAAAAGATGTTCATCTGCGTATCACCTCATCACGAGTGATTTTTCCGTCT
>DAOOJC010000242.1:0-3710 GCA_035384905.1 Acetivibrio sp.
AATGCTTTTTCACTTTTCTTCATAAAAATAATATTCATCCTTTATGAGATATAATGAAAAAAGCATATATAATAGAAATATAGGCATTTTCGTGATATAATTTTTAATATAAATTTAGGCTGCTAAGGATGAGTAGAAATGTCACGAATTACATGTTTTCCTGAATATAAATCCAGAATTGTCGGATATTTCAGGATACGTACAATTGAATATAAAGATGTAGATGCAAATTTACTGTTTAATGAATTTGAAAAATGTTCCTTTGCCATTCCGGAATTCCCTCCCGGTAATCTGGATATGTGGCTACATTATCAGGCACATATATTCCTTATGGACAAATTCAAAAACAGCCCGGATAAATTTCATCTACTATACATAGAACTAATAAATAAATATGGTATTTTTATTAAAGCTGCCGAATTAGAACACTTTAGGGCATATTACCCGGAAGAACTGTTTTTTAATCTGGATTTTCCGACAGATATGCTAAGGACCTTGGTATGTAAAGCAAGATATCCTCATAGGATCCTGTGTTACTGCTTCAGATATTTGCTGCATGGTTGGTCCGCTATCAGGATAGCTTCAGAGCTTAACGATTACGAACTTGATGATATGCTGGATTTGTTTCTGAAAGAATACAAAAAGGAATCGGGATTGCCTTCATTTTTTGTAGACTATATGTTTTCACCGTTAAGAAGGATTTTGAACGAGGTTTTGGCAAACTACTTATCAAGACAAGGAAAAACCGACACAAAATTCATAGAAGTTATTCAACCCATAACAAACCACAGAATAGGGTCTACAAAGCTGGATAATTACTTTGGTGTAAATGAGCTTTCCCAGAGATCACACATGGTTTCGGTATGGTGCAACAGGATTAAAAATACTCTGTACTCAAATTATGTGGCTTTCTTAAAAAATTAATTTTTATTTTATATGGTGGTGTGGTATAAATGAATGCTGAAAAAACAAAATGTCCTTCCCATGAGACTATAATGAATTACTTCAACATGGAGCTTGATGAAACAGAAGCCATAAAAGTTGAAGAGCATTTCTCATACTGTAATGAGTGCATTGGCCAGTTCAATTATTATAAAGAATATATTGAACAAATCAGTCTTTCAGCTTCCGTTCAAAAAGAGCTCTGGCACAATTCTAATGTCGATTTTGTATCGGTATCGGTGGCAGACTCATCTCAAGTAAGAGAAGTATCTGAATTGGTAACCGATAAGGGTAAATATACCATTAGGCTTATTCCTTACCAGGATGAAATGTCCCGTGCCCTTTTAGTAATAGAGGTTGCCGATCGAAACATAAAAGGCGATATCAAGGTCTTTTTGTTAGACAAGGCAAATTTGACCCATGTGGGAACCGAACCGCTCAACGAGGAACATCAGGCATGTTTTGAGGTACCATCCGGTATTAATCTTAAAAAACTGATATTAAAGGTAGAAAATATATAAAAATTCTTTTCGGCATGATTCCATTATGGCTATTCCCAAGGAAACACTGTGCTTTTTTTCTTTCACATTTTTATCTCTTACATAGTATGCAAATTTCGAACATTTGTTTGATTTTTCATTTCTAATGTGCTATAATTTACCTATAGAATAGCAGTGCACACTACATATTTTAGGACGGTGGATTTATGGAACTTCTAAAAAAGCTGGAAATTTTATCTGCTGCTGCAAAGTATGACGTGTCATGTTCTTCCAGCGGAAGCAACAGAAAAAACACAAAAGGCGGAATCGGCAATGCTTCTGCCTGCGGTATATGCCATAGTTGGGCTGACGACGGGAGGTGTATCTCACTACTAAAAATCCTTCTTACAAATTACTGTATATATGACTGTGCATACTGCGTAAACAGAGTTTCTAATGATGTTCCCCGTGCCGCATTCACACCCAGGGAAGTCGCCGATCTCACAATAAATTTTTATAAAAGGAACTACATAGAAGGGCTATTTTTAAGCTCTTCCATAATTAAAAACCCAAACCACACAATGGAGCTTTTATACGAATCCGTCAGGATTTTGAGAGAAGAATATTTATTTAACGGCTATATTCACATAAAAGCAATTCCCGGAGCAGACCTGAACCTTATTGAGTCTACAGGAAGACTTGCAGACAGAATAAGTGTAAACATTGAGCTTCCCTCAAATAAAAGCCTTAAGCTCTTAGCACCGCAAAAAGAAAAGGAAGCAATAATAAAACCCATGGGCTTTATCAGTTCGAAAATTGTTGAGAAAAAGGAAGAACGAAGGCTGTTGAAGAAAGCACCGGCTTTCGCCCCTGCGGGTCAGAGTACTCAGCTTATAGTAGGAGCAAGCCCTGAGCACGATTTAAATATATTAAGGCTTTCGGAAAAGCTCTACCAAAACTTCAAACTGAAAAGGGTGTATTACTCTGCATACGTTCCGGTTTCATCACAAAACCCAAATCTCCCTGCAATAAACACCCCTCCTCTTCTGCGGGAACACAGACTTTATCAGGCCGATTGGCTCTTGAGATTTTACGGCTTCAGTTCGGATGAATTACTTGATGAAAAAACACCGGACTTTGACATTCATCTTGATCCGAAAGCCAATTGGGCCCTTAACCATATGGAGCTCTTTCCTGTTGAAATAAACCGGGCCGATTATGAAATGCTTCTAAGAGTCCCGGGTATCGGGGTCCGTTCAGCCAACAAAATCATAAGGGCAAGAAGGGTAAAATCCTTGAATCATGACGATTTAAAAAAGTTGGGGATAGTATTGAAGCGAGCCCGGTTTTTTATTACTTGCAGCGGAAAATACTCCGGTGGGATAGACATGAATGACACCGTTATCCGGTACGCACTTATGGATAAAGCCAACAGATTTGATTTCACTCCCACTTGGGAGCAGCTTTCCCTCTTTTCACTCATTGATAATATGCCCACAGTAAATGATAAAATTATGAGTATAACAGGTGAAATGTAATGATATATTACTATTATGACAAAAGCTTTGAAGGACTCCTTACAGCAATATATGAAGCCTACTATAGGAAAGAATCGCCGTATATATGCCCTGTACAAAAAAACAATCAAATGAGTATTTTCGATACGGGTATTACCATTGAAACCTCCGAAGAAAAAGCCTCCAAGGTGTACGAGGCCATATATAAAAAAATATCATATAACGCCCTGAAAAATGCTTACCATGCGCACCTTTCGGAAATTGACGGGATCAGTAATAGCATATATCAATATATTAAGCTGGGGTTTAAAGTGGGAAGAAAAGTAGATCTTTATCTTACCGATGAGAGAGTTTTTCCGGTACATAAAGCAGTAAAGTCGGTTCAAAGGGAAAGCCACTTGATGATGGGTATAATAAGATTTAAAAAACTTGATAATGATCTGTATTACGCTTCCTACGAGCCGGATTACAATATTACCGTTCTATTAATACCCCACTTTTCCGAAAGATTTTCGAATCAAAACTGGATAATCCATGACATAAAAAGGGGCATTGCTGCGGTTTACGATAAAAACGACTGTGTCATCACGGATCTTCCGGAAGAAATATATAAATGCTCCAAATCCCGGACCGACCAATATGAAACTCTTTTTAAAGGTTTTTTTAAAAGCATATGCATTAATGAAAGGATTAATCCAAAGCTTCAAAAGCAATACATGCCCAAGAGATATTGGAAGCATCTCATCGAAAAAAGCGATTCATAAAGCAGCTT
>DAOOJC010000243.1:0-3676 GCA_035384905.1 Acetivibrio sp.
TCCAAATAAAAATAATTGAAATAATGATTTACAAAGGTTATAATGATGGGGATTCAAGACTATATTGTGTGTAAATCTTACCTTTGTTTTGCAATTGTTCATGAGAGATGTTAATGACGTCAAAAAAAGGGTAGTATTTAATCATATGTAGGAAATGAATTGTTTACGCATGCTGATTATTTGGGAAAAGAGAAATGTGCCTTATATTTGTAATTAACCTTGATTAACACAACACATTCTTTATTGTTTCTGTTGGAATAGGCGTGAAAGTCATAGACGAAAGAACCTCAAATTATAGCAAGGGGATGATCAAATGTCTGAAACAAAGAAAATTGTAAAAAAGCAGGTTTTGCCGTTGTTACCTCTTAGAGGTTTAACAGTATTTCCCTATATGATTTTGCATTTTGATGTTGGCAGGGTTAAATCGATTAAAGCCTTAGAAGAAGCAATGATAAACAATCAGCTGATTTTTTTGGTTACTCAAAAGGACGCCAAGGATGATTTGCCCGGAATAGATGATATTTATACAATCGGAACAATATCCAGAGTTAAGCAGCTCTTGAAGCTTCCGGGGGATACAATAAGGGTTCTGGTCGAGGGTATAAGCAGGGCAGAAGTTTGTGAGTTTACACAGATTGAGCCGTTTTTTATGGCAGAAGTGGAAGAAAGAGTATTCGTTGAGCAGGAAGAAAACAAGGCTGAAATAGAAGCATTAACCAGAAGGGTATTATCGGTTTTTGAAGAATACTCGAAGCTCAATAACAGAATTTCGCCTGAAACTGTTTTATCCGTTATGAATATTGAAGACCCGGAACAATTGGCGGATATAATAACATCGAATTTGATGTTGAAGGTGGAACAGAAGCAGGAGATATTAAGTGAATTTCAACCGAAACTGAGACTTGAGAAGCTTCTTGAAACCCTCATAAGAGAAATTGATATCATGCAGATTGAAAGAGATATCAATATTAAGGTTAGAAAGCAAATTGATAAGACACAGAAGGAATATTATTTGAGAGAACAGCTGAAGGCAATACAGAATGAGCTGGGAGACAAAGAAGGTATAACAGGAGAGGTAGAGGAATATAAGAGAAAGCTTGCGGAAGGCAATTTTGGCGAAGAAGTTGAAAAAAAGGTTTTAAAGGAATTGGACCGCCTTTTAAAAATGCCTTCAGGGTCTGCAGAAGGGTCGGTCATAAGAACCTACCTTGACTGGATATTTGATTTGCCTTGGAACAAGAAAACAGAAGAAATTATAGATTTGAATAGGTCACAGGAGATTCTTGATGAGGATCACTATGGGTTGGAAAAGGTTAAAGAAAGGGTTATTGAATATATTGCCATAAGAAAGTTGAAAAATGACCTTAAAGGACCTATTTTGTGCTTAGCGGGACCTCCGGGAGTGGGTAAGACATCTATAGCAAAATCCATAGCCCGTGCCCTCAACCGCAATTACGTGAGAATGTCATTGGGAGGAGTCAGGGATGAGGCTGAAATAAGAGGACACCGCAGAACCTATGTAGGTGCTATGCCGGGTAGAATCATATCAGCTTTGAAGCAAGCCGGCTCTAAAAATCCTCTCATCCTTCTCGATGAGATAGATAAAATGAGCAGCGATTTTAGAGGTGATCCCGCGTCGGCTATGCTTGAGGTATTAGACAGCGAGCAAAATTTTGCTTTTAGAGATCACTATTTGGAGCTTCCCTTTGATTTGTCTGATGTTTTGTTTATTACAACGGCAAACAACCTTTACACCGTTCCAAGGCCTCTCCTTGACAGGATGGAAGTAATACCTGTTTCCAGCTATACCGAGGAGGAAAAGGTCAACATAGCGATTAAATATCTTTTCCCCAAGCAGATCAAGGAACACGGATTTAAGAAAAGCAACCTGATAATTGATGAGAAGGCTGTCAGGGAATTAATCAACTGCTATACGAGAGAATCCGGTGTAAGGGGATTGGAGAGGCAGATAGCCAGTATATGCAGGAAAGTTGCCAAAAAGTTGGCTTCGACCAACCAGAAGACGGTAAAAATTACTGCTGCAACACTGGAAAAGTATCTTGGAGCCAAAAAATATAAATATGACAAGGCAAATGAAAAGGATGAGATCGGTGTGGCTACAGGTCTTGCATGGACACCTGTGGGAGGCGATACCTTGTCGATTGAAGTAACTTTGATGGACGGAAATGGGAAATTGGAACTCACCGGGCAGCTTGGAGATGTAATGAAAGAATCTGCAAGGGCTGCTATGAGTTATATCCGTTCGAGAGCTGAACTGTTCAGCATTGAAAAGGATTTTCACAGCAAGTATGATATCCACATTCACGTACCCGAGGGTGCTATTCCCAAGGATGGACCTTCAGCGGGAATTACCCTTGCAACTGCAATGGTATCTGCTTTGACCGACACACCTGTCAGGAGAAATGTAGCAATGACGGGAGAGATAACGTTAAGGGGCAGAGTGCTTCCGATAGGCGGACTTAAGGAAAAGGTACTGGCTGCTCATAGGGCAGGAATTGATACAGTTATCATACCGGCTGACAATAAAAAGGATCTTGACGACATTCCGGATAATGTAAGGAAGAAGATTAAATTTGTCATTGCCGAGAATATGGAAACTGTGTTGGATGCGGCTTTGATAAGTAAGACAAATAACAATATTGAGATGGGCTTTGGGCAAACGGAAGAGAATGTAATTATACACGAAGATGCCTCTTCTATTAATGAAGTGAATAGTGAAAACCTTATAATAGAGCAGTAGCTTTTCTTGATAATCCCACGGCGGGTTCTCAAACTGCCTATACAAGGAAGTTCTTGATCTTTACTATTCAACAAGCCCGCAGGATTTTCATTTAAGCAAGTATCCGAGAGAACAAAAAAGGAAGCGAAAACAGCTGTGTTGAAGAATGCGGCTGCTTTTTATTAGTGGGATTTCACGAAGTGAAATGACCAAAAAGCGATGGGGGCTCGATGCCCCCGGAGCTTTTATTAAACCAACATTACCTCATTATAATTGAATATTGAAGTATCAAATGGTAAAATGAGAAAAAGAACGAATTAAAAATAGAGTAAAAAGAGAGAAAAAGCTATGATGAATGCTATGGGGATACGAATGAAAGAAATTGCAAAAAGACTATTAAAGCTTAAAGATTATGCACTAATTGTGGCAACGGCAATAGTTGCCTATTCGGTTTTTGGCTTTTTAGGCCTTTTTGAAGAACAGTTCAGCCAGGTAATGAGTGCTGCCAGCTTTTTAGCATGGCACAACCTTTTAGAGTTTACCAGTGTACTGATATCCATGACGATATTTCTTGTATCCTATTACACCTACAATCAAACAAAAAAACTGCGATCCATTTGTCTTGGAAGTGTGTTTTTGACCATCGGCATTCTTGATGCTTTTCATACATTAAGCTACCAGGGAATGCCGGCATTTCTTACCGAAAATGACGATTCAAACCGGGCCACAACCCTTTGGATTATTTCCAGATTGATAGCCGGTGCAGGATTTTTGGGAGTTACCTTTATTAATACGGAAATCAAATCAAAATTGAACAAAAAAATATTTTTGATTGTACCGGCAGGTTTTTGTATGCTGGCTCTTGTT
The DNA here is from genome assembly GCA_035384905.1 of Acetivibrio sp. Classification (GTDB taxonomy): domain Bacteria; phylum Bacillota; class Clostridia; order Acetivibrionales; family Acetivibrionaceae; genus Hungateiclostridium. The sequence continues at coordinate 3,608 of DAOOJC010000243.1, forward strand.
ATAGTCACTTACTATCCGAGTTTTTTGCCTGCCATGTTTATAGAGGGCAGTGGACTTACCCAATGGAAA
>DAOOJC010000244.1:0-3675 GCA_035384905.1 Acetivibrio sp.
TAAGTTACTCCTATTTACAACATTATACCATAATATGAATATTAACTCTATATTTTTGTAACGAGGTGTTATAATACTATCTCTGGAGAGGAAAAACCCTGCCAGGAAATTACACTGGATTTTTATAAATTCTACTTGACTTTTTATTTATGTATTGCTACAATAGTAAAGCGTGCTGGACATTGTTCGAAAAGAAGGTGTCATTGCACGAATATGTGGCGGCGTAGCTCAGTTGGCAAGAGCATACGGTTCATACCCGTAGTGTCGTTGGTTCAAATCCGACCGCCGCTACCATTTTAATATTGGCCCATTGGTCAAGTGGTTAAGACATCGCCCTTTCACGGCGGTAACAGGGGTTCGAGTCCCCTATGGGTCACCAATAAGGGCGCTTAGCTCAGCTGGGAGAGCATCTGCCTTACAAGCAGGGGGTCATAGGTTCGAGCCCTATAGTGCCCACCACAGCAGTTGTACAATATGGTACAGCTGCTTTTTTAATTAGTGGGATTTCGCAGAAGTGAAATGTCCAAAAAGCGAATGGGCTCGATGCCCATGAGCTTTTGTGTCTTAAGAAACTGCATTGAGTGAGCCGGTAACCAGCACTCACTAATTGAAAATTTTCTTTGAGCAGAAGTGTTATAATAGAAGCAGTGCAAGAGGCAGTAAAAACGGTTTATGATATAAAGAAGATGTACTATAAGAACAAAGGGTGGGATTATTAGAAAATGAATATGCTTAAGGATAAAACTAAGAAAAGTCTTTTTGTATTATTTCTCCTTATCATTACTATCCTTACGGGCTGTGGTCATGATAAGGCAACAGATGATGTCATTTATGAACCCGGCACAAATAAAGTTGAGACAGAAACGGACAGTAAAGCAGCAAGCAATGCAGATACGAATATAATTGATGCTTTTAATGACACAACAAGAGATGAGGAATCTTCGGAAGATAAAGCAGCTGAGATAACTGAAAATCCGGACTATAGCGAAATTACAATATCAATGATAGGAGATATTCTGTTACATACCAAAATTCACGAAAGCGGCAGGATGGAAGATGGCAGCCTGAATTATGACCATTTATTTGCAAATGTAAAAGAGGATATAGAAGCGGTGGATCTTGCAATAGTCAATCAGGAGGTAATACTGGGAGGAAAGGAACTGGGTTTATCCGGTTATCCAAGCTTTAACGGTGCTTTTGAGGTGGGTGATGCCTTGGTAAAGGCTGGCATCGATGTGGTATTGCATGCTACAAACCACACTTTGGATAAAGGGAAAAAGGGTGTTTTAAACTGTATGAATTATTGGAAAACGGCTCATCCCCGGATTGGTGTCCTGGGAATTAACGATAGCCGGGAAGCACAGGATAATAATATCTATGTCTATGAAAAAGATGATATTAAAGTGGCGATAATGAATTACACATACGGAACCAATGGAATTCCCTTGCCCGAGGATATGCCGGATATCGTTAATCTTCTGGATAAAAACAAAATAGAAAGGGATGTAAAAAGGGCAAAGGAGCTGGCGGACTTTGTTATTGTTACACCTCACTGGGGAACGGAATATAAGCATATACCGTCAAAAAGCCAAAGAGAGTTGGCTGAATTCATGGCAGAACTGGGAGTTGATTTGGTCATCGGGGCTCATCCCCATGTAATTCAGCCGGTGGAATGGATAGAGAGTGATAACGGTAATAAGATGCTGGTCTTTTATTCCCTTGGAAACTTTATTAATTCAACCAATGAGACCGGGGACGGAATAGCTGACAGGATGGTCGGAGCAATGGCACAGGTTACTATAGGAAAAAATGAGGGAGAAGAAGCATTGATTAAAGATTATAGTGCAGTTCCTCTGGTAACGCATATGAAAACCGGTGTTGGCCTTATCACTACTTATAAATTTGAAGATTACTCGGCTGAATTGGCAAAAGAAAACGAGATAATAAAACAAGACCCCAATTTTTCTTATGAATATTGTATTGATATTTGGAACGAGACATTCCCGGATTTCAGTTATTCCGGCAATGGAGGATCCGATTGAATTAATATTTTCTTCATACGCAGTAAAAAGTTTTTGACGTAATACTACAAAATAGTCGGATGTATTTACGGTTTCGAACTTAAATGAAAACATTGAGTCAATCTTCCTTAAAGTTAGTCTGCCATGGTCGGACGTTGTGTTTTGGGGATAAGTGTCACAATAATTTTTGATAGGCACAACCAAAACCGACAAACATTTTTATCCCCCTGTTTTATAATCGGTTCTGCACGGTAAAACCGGGCAGATTCTAAAAATTAAATTTGGGGGGTCACAAAAGATGAAGACACAATTTATTCCTTATCAAAAATTAAGCGATTTGGGAAAAGTGTATGAAAAAACAAAGGGAGGTATTCTGGGGGGACTGGCAGTCAAAAAAGGCAATATTGTATTGTTGCTTATAACCTTCTTATTGGGAAGAGTATCTTTGTTTGACAACCTTATGCCCTTCGGTATGGCGTTTTATGCGGCTTCGGCAGGTATCGGCACAAGCAGGGCTTTGATGGCAGCAGCAGTAATACTGGGAATGATAACAGGCGGTGCAGTGGAAGAACTGTATGCAGGATTGATGTTTCTTGCGGCATTTACTGTAATTGAATGGCTGTTCAAAAACAAAGCGGCGAATAACAGTGTTGTGCATCCGGTTATGGGACTGGTAAGTATAGCTGTCTCCCAGTTGATACCGGTGAGCATGCATGGATTTTTGATGTATGACGTTTTCAGGGCCTTATTGTACACTGCACTGGTATTTTCATTGATATTTATTTTTAAAAGGAGCATACCGTTTTTTAACGGAACAAGCAGTAGCCGTGTGCTGTCCAGTGAAGAAACGATAAGTGCGGCAATACTGGCTGCAATCGCATTGACAGGCTTTGGAGATATGCAGATAGCAGGGGCATCTTTGACAAACGTGTTTGGAATACTGGCAGTGATACTGTTCAGTTTCAAGGCGGGACCGGCAGTGGGTTCGGCGGTTGGAGTAATTGTAGGATTGGTTATTACACTGTCAAATCCCGTTACACCTCTAATAATCGGTACTTATGGGTTTTGCGGGCTTTTGTCCGGTGTGTTCAGAAACCTTGGAAAGATTGGTGCCGGTCTGGGTTTTATTATTGGAAACGCAATGCTGACTCTCTATATAAATGGATCAACGGAAGTGTTTATATATATTAAGGACATAATTTTCGCATCTTTAATTTTTACCGTTATTCCGCAAAAAATTATCAACAATGTTATGGTAGCTTTTTCAGCCAGTCCGGCGGTTTTGAAGGATAAAGCCTGTTACAGTGAGCGTATTAAAGAGCTGACAGCGGAAAGGTTAAATAGTTTTGCGAAGGCATTTCAGGAGTTATCAAAGACCTTTGACGAAATTTCTCAAACCCAAATGGTAACCGGCAATCAGGACATTTCATCCCTGTTTGACCGGGTGGCGGACAAGGTGTGCAAGGATTGCAGCTTGTGCCTTCATTGCTGGGACAGGAATTTCTACAATACATATCAGGTAATGTTTAAGGTGGTGGAAAGCCTTGAGAGAAAAGGCTGGATTGAAGAAAGGGATATACCGGCATACTTTATGGAAAGGTGCGAGCGTATAGGTGAGTTTGTAAAACAGGTGAACAACATTTATGAGCTGTTC
>DAOOJC010000245.1:0-3663 GCA_035384905.1 Acetivibrio sp.
GATGCCATGGGACGCAATACCACTATCCGCGATATGTTGGGGAATGTTACAACTTTCGTATATTCAAACAGTATCAATCCCTACATAATGATTGATGCCAAGGGCAGGGAGTATAAATATACTTATGATGCCAACGGCAGAAGGACAATGACAACTTTCCCGGACGGTACAACATACTGTGTAAGCTATGACGGAGCTGGAAATGTGATTTCTGAGACCGACCAGGCCGGTAATACCACCACCTATTCGTATGATTATGCCGGAAGGCTTAAGTCAATAACCGATGCGATGGACAACACCTGGGAATATGAATATGATGCCCTTGGGAATTTGGTAAAGGTAACTGATCCGAATCTCAATGAAACTCTTTATGAGTATGATGAGCTCGGCAGGCTTATAAAGAGGACACTTCCCATGGGAATGTCTGAAACCGTAGAATATGATGCTGAAGGGAATGTTATTGCCACAACGGATTTTAGCGGAAATACCATAAAATATTCCTATGCAAACGGAAGGCTTGTAGAAAAGAAATGTCCCGACGGAAGTACAATAAGATTTGAATACTATAATGGAGGACTCATTAAGAGTGTAACGGATTCCAGCGGTACAACCACCTATCAATATAACGATACCTATGGACTTATAAGCCGGACGAACCCTGACGGCAGCACTGTAAAATACTCCTATGACAAAGTGGGTAACCGTACGGAAGTCATAACAAAAGCAGGAACAACAAAGTATGTATACGATGAACTGAACAGAGTAAAGAAAGCTATATCTGTAGACGGAGGAGAAACGGTTTATACTTATGACGAAGTTGGAAACAGAATCAGCCTTACATATCCTAACGGGGTTAAAGCTAAGTATACCTACGATGACCTCAACAGGCTGGTAAAGGTTGAAAACATAGGTTCCGGCGGAAGGATACTGTCGAGCTATGAATACACTTTAGGACCTTCCGGGAACAGGACAAAGGTTGTTGAGAGTACTGGAAGAACCGTAGATTATGAATATGACGAATTGTACAGGCTTGTAAAGGAGACCGTTACGGAAACCGACGGCAGCAAGCGGTATATTTCATATACTTACGATGCTGTAGGAAACAGGCTTACAAAGGACGATAACGGAACAAAAACCGTCTATACTTATGACAACAACTACAGGCTTATTAAAGAAGGAAATATCAATTATTCTTATGACAATAACGGAAACCTTGTAAGAAAGGTTGAAGGTCAAACCACTACCCAATACGAATATGATTGTGACAACCGTCTTGTAAAGGTAAGCACCACCAATATAAACGGTATAACAACGGAAGAATATCTGTATGACTGGCAAGGAAACAGGATTCAGAAGCGGACAAACGAAGTATTTGTCATTAATTACATAGTGGACAGCAACAGGTGGTTGTCCAGAGTTATAGAAGAAAGAGACGGAAACGGTAACCTCTTGGTGTACTATACCATTGGAGATGAAGAGATTATATCCCAGACAAGGGGTACAAAAACAAGCTACTACTTGTATGACGGACACGGAAGCACCCGGGAATTGACGGATGAGGCAGGAAATATAACCGATACGTATCCCTATGATGCTTTCGGCAATTTGCTGAAAAAGACCGGAAATACGGAAAACAGTTATCTCTATGCGGGAGAACAGTTTGATCCCAATACCGGATTCTATTACCTGAGGGCAAGGTACATGGATCCTGCAATCGGAAGGTTTATAACAATGGATTCCTTTGCAGGAAGCATATATGATCCGGTGAGTCTACATAAATACCTGTATGCCAACGCCAGTCCGGTTAACTTTAAGGATCCGACAGGCTATTCCTCTTTATCGGAAATGTTGAATTCCATTAACCTGCAAGGTATAATCGGCTCAGTACAAAATACATTACTGCCTTTATTAAAATGTTTACTGAAGTCTGCCATAAAAAATGCAATCCGTGGTGCAATCCGTGGAGCATTCTATAGTTCAATTGATGCGGCACTAAGGGGAGACAGCATTATAGACGGAGCGATTAACGGAGCAGTATATGGTGCACTTTTCGGTGCACTGGCGACCTTTGACACGATAAGGGATATTTTGATGGTAGTCGGGCTGGGAACAGGAGCATATGGTGTTAAGAAGGCATTAGATGAGGGTAATTACTTACTGGCTGCCTGGAGGGCGTATAGTGTTTATAGTGCCTTGAAAGCAATAAAAAAAGGATTGTTTGATTCAAAGGCATGTTTTACTGAAGGAACACTTATTCTAACTGCAGATGGATACAAGGAGATACAGGATATACGGGTTGGAGATGAGGTTTATTCACAAAACCCAAAGACCGGGGAAAAGGGACTCAAGAGAGTAATAAATGTATTTGTCAGAGAAGTGGATGTCCTTATACACATAAAGGCAGGAGAAGAGGATATTGAAACCACCAAATTCCATCCGTTCTGGATAGAAGGCAAGGGCTGGGTGGAAGCAGAGGATGTGAAGCCGGGCGACAGACTCGTGTTGTACTCGGGTGAAACCCTTGGGGTAAGTGAAGTATATCAGGAGTATTTACAGAGCCCCGTAAAGGTGTATAATTTTGAAGTAGAGGATTGGCATACGTATTTTGTTTCAGAGCAGGATGTATTTGTACATAATGCCGAAGGATATACCAGTAGTAGTAATGGATCCGGTAATAATGGAGCAAATGGAAAAGGTAAAAATATTGTTGGTACTGATTTCAATGAAATTAAACCAACTCAAACTGAAATTAATCCACAAAAAGTACAAAGTTACGCAGACAAACTACAAGCAGGAGAAAACGTAAAACCAATTGAAGTAGTTAATGTTAATGGCAAAGGAAAATATATTATTGAAGGGCACCATAGATATGTAGCTAGCCAACAAACGGGTATTCCTGTTGAAGTAATTGAAACTCAAGGAGATGGTCCAATAGGTATGCCAAATTGGTCGTTAACTGAATGGTTAGAATGGGATGGATTTGATTGGATATATAATCAATAAATAACTCTAGAACCTTATTTGACTTAGCTATATCAAATAAGGTTCTAACTTCTAAAAAGAATGGAGTAATTAATTAATGAGTAAAGATGATATTATGGATATACATAATCATACAAATTGGTCTGACGGGGATTCTTCTATTGAGGATTTAGTAATTAATGCTCTCGAGAACAATATTGGAATTATAGGTATTTCTGACCATTATAATAATAAACACACACGTTCAATAATTAATTTTGAAGATTATATTTTAGAGATTGAAATATTAAAAAATAAATATTTATCCCAAATAAAAATTCTTTCTGGTGTTGAAATACCTATTTCAAGTATCCTTTGCCAAGAATATTCTTTAAAACTAATTAATAATCTTGATTTTGTACTTGTGGAAAATATTGAAAATTTACCTCCTCATTTTAACTTAGAGTTGTTAGAAGAACATTTAAAAAATATTACTTGCAAAAAAGGACTTGCACATACAAATTTACAAACTATAGCTGCGAAATATAAGGATGTAGGTGGAATTAATTATTTCATAGAATTTATGAAAAAAAATGATTTGTTTTTTGAAATCAACTCTAATTCAAGTTTTAGTTTTTTTGATGATTTTATTTATTATCATCAAAATGATTGGGTGAAAGAATTATTTCATAACCTGAATCT
>DAOOJC010000246.1:0-3661 GCA_035384905.1 Acetivibrio sp.
TTAAGATCCACTTACATTAACAACTTCATTGTTATCCTTTTTTTGTTTTAAAAATAAGGTGAAGCTTCCTAAGCCATCTTCATTTGAGTAATTTTCAAGATAATCGACAACAAATGCCTCAGGAAAAACAAGCTTTCTTATTAATTTATTGTCTTTATTTGAAGTAATCTCAACCTCGACTTTCCTGTATACATCGGATTTGTTCGCACTAGTAGGCTTTATCAACGCCCACGAGTAAAGTCCTGCTGTCGGTTCGTAGTCAACATCCACTCTTCCGGTTATTTCTATTGTATTACCTATATCTGTAGTCCTGGCATCCAAATCATCTGAGGTATCCACCTTGAAATATACCGAATCGAGACATTTTTCAAGAACAATACCGCCTGCAATAGTAACTTTAATTGGCATAATAGCTCCTCCTTTAATATTCAATTTAATATAAATGAATTAGTATTATTAACCCGATTAAATTAAAGGTGTGCTCCCCCATTTCGCTTAATTATTATTTGATTCAACAATTAACTTATTTACTCTATATGAATATAATTCCTGCAATCTTTTTTACCTTTAGTATATATCAAATAGAAAGAAAACACAATATTTGAAAACTACATTGTACAAATTATCTTAGAGTTAGAATTATTTTCTACATGTATTGTCCATCATGCATTGTACATATTGGTGACCTGTTTATTGTTTCATCAACTTCTCACCTGCTCTTAGTAAAAAACGTATTCATATGGAATTATAACACATTTCAGGACCTGAAAAGTATATAAAAGCAAAAAAATACCATTTTTATTCTAAATGCAGTACCTATGTAACATGTTAATTCTTAGCGATTGAATTCTAATTTATTACCTGATTTTAACGTGATAATGGAACTGATCAAAACAAAAACAAAGTAATGAAAACAAGCTGTATACACAAAACCACCCGCCATAAAAGCGAGTGGTTTAATAATTAGTGAGTAAGTCTATAAGCCGGGTTCTGTATTTGATAGTCATCTATCTAGGCCATATATTTCTATACAGCTCAAGCCACCTACCCGGGACTGGCGGGCCACCATAACGTCCCTCTTTACGGTGTTGCTCCAGGTGGGGTTTACATAGCCGGCAAGTCGCCATGCCGCTGGTGAGCTCTTACCTCACCTTTCCACCCTTGCCGTGCTGGAGACTGGAAGTGAGAAGTTAAATATAATTCAAGCCTCTAACATTAAGCTTCTAATTTCTATGCTCTAACGTCCCACTTCCAACCTCCAACAGGCGGTATATCTCTGTTGCACTTTCCTTGAAGTCGCCTTCACCGGGAGTTACCCGGCACCCTGCCCTATGGAGCCCGGACTTTCCTCGTATACGGTCTTTCGACACTGTATCCGCGACTATCTGGCTTACTCATGTTTACTTAATTCATTCTTATTATTTACAGCATATTATATTATATGTATTTACAGCTCTCATGTCAACAATATTTAAATGGATCCTCTTCCACATCGTTCCCCATTACCTCCATGTCTGAAAACCTGTTTGACAAAAGCTGCACAAGCCTGGGCACAATAATTCTTTCGGTATTGAAATGTCCAGCATCTATAACACACATGCCCATCTCCGCCATATCCATGGCATCATGATATTTCACATCACCGGTAACCAGCACATCTGCCTGCAATTTTGCCGCCCATGCCACTTTGTTGTCAAAGCTTCCGCAAAATACAGCCACCTTCTTTATTTCCTTGTCTATACTGCCGATTAACCTGACGGTTTTTATATTGAGACGCACTTTTATTAAAGCAATAAAATCCTCAAGGGTTTTGGGTTTATCCAAGACACCGACATTCCCCATTCCATATTCCTTGCCGTTAATCTCCAAGGGATAAACATCATATGCCACCTCCTCATAAGGATGTGCATGTTTCATAGCTTCAACAACCTTTTGGAGGTTATCTTTTGAAACCACAGTTTCCAACCTATACTCGTCCACCTTTTCAAGCTTGCCCCTTGTACCTATGTATGGATTTGTCCTTTCGAGGGGTACAAAAGTACCAATGCCTTTTGCCATAAACGAACAATCACTGTAATTGCCTATCCATCCGGCACCGGCTCTGCTCATTGAGTCCCGTACAGGGTCAACACTGTCCACAGGAACAAACACAACTACCTTATAGAGCTTTTCCGATTTGTAGCCGGTGAGATTGCTTATTTCTGTCAACCCCAGTAAAGAAGACAGATAATTGTTTACTCCTCCCAAAGCAGCATCAAGATTGGTATGGGCACTGTAAACCCCGATATTATTCTTTATCAGTTTGTAAATAATGCTTCCCTTGGCATCATCCTCATTTATCCTTTTGAGCCCTTTAAATATTACAGGGTGGTGGGACACAATCAGGTCAACATTCTTTTCCACAGCCTCGTCTACAACCTTTGACGAAACATCAAGGCACACCAAAATGCGATTTACCTCTAATCCCTTATTTCCAATCAGCAAACCCACATTATCATAATCCTCGGCAATATTGACCGGAGCCAGTTCCTCCATGTATCGTACAATATCGCTTATTCTGCTCATCCAAACCCCTCCTTCTCAATTCCTCTCATCATGATAATCCCTCAGCAGCCTTGAAAGCCCTTCTCTTATACTCTCGTTCTTAAGCCTTAAAGCAGAGTTTTTATCATTCATTTTCTCCATTTCACATATAATTTTATTCAACTGCCGCAATTTATTTTGAATATAGCTTTCAAGAAGCCTGTCTTTATTCTCAAAAAGCTTTTCACCTATATAATAATATATTTCTTCCTTCTTTTGAACACTGCCTGTCCATTTTGCAGCCAATACATTGTATATCCTTCGGTCTTCCTTTGAAAGCCTCTCGTCATATATCTCAAAGCCGTTTTCATAAAGCCATTTGCGTACCAGTTCTATAGAATACATCGGTTGAATAATAAGGGAATTTGCTTTTTTTACGGTTTCAAACCCCTCTTCCAGTATCCCGCTAATGATCAAACCGCCCATTCCTGCAATAATAATCGTATCCTCTTCTCCGTCCCTTACAGTTTCCAAGCCGTTACCAACCCTTGTGTCTATATAATTCCTGAGGTTATACTTTTCTATGTTTTTATCTGCCACTTTAATAGGCCCTTTTCTAATATCACTGGCAACAGCCCTTTTACACCTGTTATTCATAACGAGATAAATAGGTATGTATGCATGATCCGTTCCAATGTCGCACACAACATCACATTGGGGTACCATATCAGCAATAAGCCCAAGCCGTCCTTTTAAATCCATATTTTTTTCCTTTCACTTCGGCATCATTATTAAAATGGGTAAATATTTTCTTTACACTTATCTAATAAACCTTTATGAATTATTATATAAAAATTTCGGAGCATAATAAACAATGTAATTATATAAATTGTAGTGTTTATAAGGAGATGGCATTTATGATACAGAGCTTTCGGGTTTTGAACATAAAAGACACTGAGCATGCTTCAGAAACAATAATCTCCGGAATATCTCCCTCAAACATCACTGCTGCCGGCACAAAAAACACCGCTGTCGTTGCATCCAGTCAGCAAGAAATCACCGACAACTTCGACACCTTCTTAGAAAATCGGGTAGGAGGTAAATAATTATTTTATTTACCGACCTCCCACACCACCGT
>DAOOJC010000247.1:0-3655 GCA_035384905.1 Acetivibrio sp.
AGGGTCAACCACAACAACATCCGCCCGGATACCCTTTCTATACATTTGAGGTATGACCTCTTCAGCTTCGCCGACTATAAACTCCACATTTTCCACACCATTAATCCGGGCATTTTCCTTTGCATCCTTTATTGCCTCTTCAACAACCTCCACACCATAAACCATTTTTGCCTTTCTAGACAAAAACAACGATATGGTACCTATGCCGCAGTACAAATCAAAGACTGTCTCGTTTCCTGTAAGCTGTGCATACTCCAATGCCTTATTGTAAAGTACCTCTGTCTGAACCGGATTGACCTGAAAAAATGATTGCGGGGATATGTTGAACCCAAATCCGCCATCGGAATTCCCTTCCTTTTTGCTCTTTTCACTATCTGAAATTCCGCCAATATAATCGGAAATGCTTTCCTTACCGTAAAGGACTATGTTCTCTTCCCCTAAAATTACATTGGTTCTCTTTGTGTTTACGTTCAATACAATGCTTTTTATCTCCGGAACTTCCTTCACCAATTTCTCCACAAGCTTCCCCTGTCCCGGAATACTTCTTCCGTTAATAACCAAGACCACCATTATCTCTCCGGTTTTAAATCCGAAACGGGTCATAATATGCCTCACAAGGCCCTCACCTGTAGTTTCATCATAAGTACTTATCCCATTGCTGCAAATAAAGTCTTTAACTATAGACTTGATTTTATCCCCTTCACTGTGTTGTATAGCACATGTGGGACAATCAATTATTTCGTGGGTCCTTTTTGCATAAAAACCCACCCTAACGGAGTCCTTATCCCTTCCCACCGGGTATTGTGCCTTGTTTCTATAGTATCGGGGCACTTCCATACCAATGGCATCATGCACAACTACATCTTCCAGCTTCCCTATCCTCTTTATGCTCTCTTTTACCAGACCGGTTTTAAACCTCAGTCCCGCTTCATAGCTCATATGCTGCAAACTGCATCCACCGCACCTTTGGTATGAAGCACAAAAGGGAGCAACCCTGTCTTTGGAAACCTCTATAATTTTAAGTAATTTCCCTACCCCGTAGCTTTTATTAACTTTTATTATCTTTAATTCAACCTTTTCTCCTTCAAGAGCACCATCGACAAATACCGTAAAGTTATCTATCCTTCCAACTCCCTGACCTTCATGTGTCATTCCGGTAATATCCATGGTATATACTTCATTTTTCCTAACAGGTGTCAAAGCATGTACCGCCTTTCATGCACTTTTGTATTTATATAAACAGCTTTAATTCTCGTTAAGCCTGTCATCTGTTTGTTTATTTTCTGCTCTTTTTTTAATCTTACTTATCATTTTTTCCAACAGCTTTTATTTCTATTTTCAGCTTAAAGAATTATCATGTCAAGCACAATATTTATGTATTCCTTTAATCTTTTAGCGGCCCAAATCGATTTTGTACACATCAAGCAAAACAAAAGCGATGGTAGCATCGAGCCTCTATTGCTTTTTGGTCATTTCACTTCGTGAAATCCCGCTAAAAAAACTGCAGCCCCATAATATAAGAGCTGCAGGTAAACTTCTATAGTTTTCCCGGAAATCTTTTTATTCCTCCCGAGAATTTAAAATCACCCACCCAAAGGTATTTTCCGTCATAATCAATAAAGCAGGGATAAAAGAATGTATTTCTTGATTCTATCGGAATTTCATCATTTGACACGGGAAACTCCGAATTGGAAGGATCGGCGTCCCTCAAATCATAGAATGTATAATTGTTACTTCCATATCCGAGAATTGCACAAGACTTTCTGATTTTATCACGTGCTTCCGTTACTGCATCTTCAATATCAGTCCAGCCCGATAAAGCAGTTCTGCCTGCAACAAGCAATCCCGTCCTGCCGTTATTATCAAACATTGTAATATCCTCTACGGGATAGTTGAAAGTATAGATAACATCCGGCGGCTCTCCCGGAAATGTTCCTGCTTTATATCCTTCAATTTTACCTGAATTAGCCCCGCTAATATATATTTCCGTTCATATCCTGCAAAACCGGCATAGAATCTGAGTTTGCGAAACAATGCAGCCTGTCATCATCTTTACTGCCACCGCCCACATAATAATCCGGTCTGTCATTTTCATTATCTATTTTACCGTCTTTCCAAACACTCAAACTTGCTCCCTCACGCAGCAGCAAAGTTCCCTTTTCCAATACTTTTCCGTCATCGGTTTTCAACGGAGCTGTCAGGAATAATCCTGAAGGCTGTCCGAAATTATTATACGAATAAACAAAGTCATACTTGTATTGGCAGTAGTCAAACATCTTATCCTGCGTATTTCCTGTTTGACGTGCTCCATGTAATATCAGCTCCATTTGCGTCTTTTATCATTAATTGGCAACTTGAACCCTCCGTTAATACTCCGGATGCTTTATCAAGGGAATCTATAACTGCGACATTACCTGGCTGCGTTACCTCATGATCTGACTTTTGTACCGAACCGTCTTCAATCAATTTGTCCAGCAGTGTAATGTCACTGTCCTTAAGCCTGGCAAAGAGTGCGGCTTCAGAAATGAGTACCATATCGGCACGGCGGAAATCTTCCATGTAAACATCCCCCGGCAGGATACCAACACCTTGTGCAAATCTTTCCGGTGCGTCCCATGTGAAATCACCGCCGGGGCCATCAGAGTAGCCCAGTGCACGAAGAACAAAGGTCAGATACATTTGCACGGAGGCTGTGCCTGTACCAAACTCGGTGGGGGAGACACCTTTTGTCAGACCTTTTTCATAAGCATAACCCACAAGCTTATCAGCCCACCCCGGCACATCGGTAAAGGGGTGTTTCCAGTCATTGTTCAGTGCCTCATTCTCCTTGCCCAAAAGACGTATCAGCATAACCAGCACTTCGGTACGGGAAGGAACTCGCTCAAGTTCAAAATTGATACCTCCATCCGGATGAGTCCCGACACCTTGAAACAATCCTAGATCCCTGAGCCTATTGGCGGCATCCATTTCCCTGTCATAATTACGCCCACCCCCCGGTCCCGGGCCTCCGCCGTGATCTTCCAGTGCCGCAAGTTCCGGTATACCCTCAGACCGGCCTTTATGGTCTATACTGCCTAAAAGCCGCAGTGTTCCGTTTTCAGCCACAACACTGCTGTTCCTGCCGGATGAAAAGGCACCGGTGACAGTCACAGTTGCACCGTTCCCAATGCGTAGGTGGCCATTTTCCTGAATATCCAGGCTGTTAAAGCTCATATCAAAGATTATTTTCGGCGGTGAATGAGATCCATCCGGATTCGGCTTGACCGTCGCCTCGCCGCCAATGCTTTTCAGACCCGATTCATATGTAAATGTGCCTTTGTTGACAAAACTGTTTTTTACGATAAGACCACCGTTCCTCATCACCTTCATGGACGAGCCCTCGCTGATGGTAAGATCGTTGACATTCAGAATAGTACGACTTAAAACCGCATGGCCGGTGAATACACCGTTCCTGATTACACCATATCCATTCTCCGGATCAGGTTCTTTGCTAAAAGAACGATAATTCACTTTTTTTACATCCCCGCCGTTCAGTATAACAATTCCTTGCTCGTATTCAATGCTGCCGAAATTGCCGATCACCGTCCCACCATTGACATAAATAAGACCGCCGCCTGTGATGCCATTGCCCATGATACCCTTAATCGTGCCGCCG
>DAOOJC010000248.1:0-3645 GCA_035384905.1 Acetivibrio sp.
ACCTCCTGCGAGTTATTTAACAAAAAGTATTTTAACATGAACCAAACTAAATTGCAAGGGTTAAATCATATTTTTCCCACAAACAGAGGTGTATATTATTTAAATGAAGAAAATGCGGAGGAAACACTGCGGTATTTAAGTTTCCCGTATATTTTCCCTCAGATTTGAGTAATTGAGCTCAAAAATAGAGAAATGAATAAACAATATTAATAAGATAGAAAATAATAAAAACTATAAGAAAAGAAAGGGGCTTTTTAAGTGGAGAGAAGCGTAAGAACAGACCTTGTAATGGAGGCACATGAGATATTAAAAGAAAATGAACTGAGGCAGGGAGTAGATGACAGGAAGGACCCACCCGGAGTTGATGTTGAAAATGCCGGAACCGATGATATTAAGATTACCAGGGTTAGGGTTACGTCACCTACGGGAGAAGCGGCTATAGGCAAGCCTATGGGTAATTACATTACCCTTGAGGTTCCAAGACTTAAGGAGAATGACCAGGTTTTGTATGAAGAAACCTGCAGAGCCCTGGCAAAAGAATTAACCGGTATTCTGGAACTCAAAGAAAGGTCGACAATTCTGGTGGTGGGACTGGGAAACTGGAATGTCACACCGGATGCATTAGGGCCGAAAGTTATATCCGGGCTTATGATTACAAGACATTTGCATGAATACGTGCCTGAACAGATTGACAAGGGTGTTCGTCCGGTTTGTGCAATTGCTCCCGGTGTGCTGGGGATAACGGGTATCGAAACAGGTGAAATTGTTAAAGGAATTGTGGACAGGGTTAAGCCTGAGTTTGTAGTTGCGATTGATGCTCTGGCTTCAAGAAAGATGGAAAGGGTGAATACTACCATTCAGATTGCAGATACGGGAATATCGCCCGGGTCAGGGGTAGGCAATAAAAGGATGGAGCTTTCAAAGACTACTCTTGGTGTACCGGTTATTGCAATTGGAGTTCCTACGGTTGTAGATGCGGCAACTATGGCAAATGACACCATTGATCTTGTTATTGACAACTTAATAAAAGAAGCAAAAGAAGATGTGGCCTTTTACAATATGTTGAAGAATATTGACAGAAACGAAAAATACCAATTGATACAGGAAGTGCTTCAGCCATACGTTGGAAATCTTGTAGTAACCCCTAAGGAGATTGACGATGCCGTTGACAGGATTTCCAAGGTAATAGCAAACGGTCTTAACATTGCCCTTCACCAAGGTATAACATTAAACGATGTCAACAGATATCTGCAGTGATTATGCATATTGCACCAATTGATTAAAATGCGGGAAAACTTTATGAAGCTTAGTCGCAAGCTGTTTTTATATTATATTACCATAATGTGAAAACAGCTTTTATTAAATTTATGTTTTATAAATCATTTCTAGTTGAATTAACTACAGGCTAGTAGTATGATTTTATTAGGACAGTTTTTTATGTTGAAATGACAAAAAGTACAAAGATTTGGTGCCTTCCGATTTTTTACATAAAATTAAAGTGACAGTTAAGATGCTTCATTCTTTATATGTTTATAATACAGATCAAAATGGGGAATTATATGGGTTTGAAGAGTTTTATGGGGAAAATTTTAAGACTCCCTCCGAGAACATGGATAATGATTTTTATTTTGGCTGTGGCGGTTGCAATCGGCATTGGAGTATATAGTGACAGAACGAAAAATGAGCCCCGTGATAACAGCCATTTAACGGATAACAAAAATAAAACCGGCAATGATGGTGCTTCAGTTTCAGATGGGACAGGCCCAAAGGAAGAGAAAAAGCCGAAAGAAGTAATTGTTGTGATTGATCCGGGTCATGGCGGAGAGGATTTGGGGGCGTATAACGGGAACCTTCTTGAAAAAGATATTAATCTTGACATATCATTGATGCTTGGTGAAATCCTTGATGAGTTGGGGATCAATGTGGTGTATACAAGAGAAACGGATGTTTTTATTGACCTTATACCAAGGTCCGACATTGCAAATGAACTGGATGCGACCCTTTTTATCAGTGTCCACAGTAATGCAATGGAGGATTATCCGGATTATAAAGGTACGGAAACTCTTTATTGTCCTCCTCCACAAAATCCCAGGTACACTAAAATGGATGGAAAAAAGCTTGCAAAAATTGTTCAGCGGGAATTGGTAAAGGCCTTGGGAACTGCGGATAATGGGATAATTGAACGTCCGAACCTTTCAGTTTTGAGAAGAACGAAAATGCCGGCAATAATAGCTGAGATTGCGTATTTGTCAAATCCGTCGGATAGAGCAAAACTGGCGGATGCATCCTTTAGAAAAAAAGCTGCCAAGGCTCTTGCAGATGCTGTAGTTAAGGCCCTTAATGAAATGGGTGCGGTGAAAGATGAAAAGGGAGTATTCATGATAATGGAAGAATAATGTAAGGGATTATGTTCACAATCATAATATTTCCGTTAGAACCGGTACATTTAAAAAGAATGCAATTATATAGCTAAGAACGTAAAATACATGTCTCAAGGCAAAATGGTAATTGAGATTACAGTGGTATAAAATAAAAAAAGAGGGAAATCTCTTTTTTTTTTCGTCATTTAAAGGTATAATTTTAATATAGGGGATATTTTGGTTTTTTTTATTTATAGATTATAGGGGTAGATATGAGAGGGTTATGGAGATATCTATTTATTCTTGTTATTACAGTCTTATTGTGGAATCAAGCAGTATTAAGACCGGTAAAAATGCTTTCGGTATTATTCCATAAGATGGGACATGCTTTGGCTGCTTTCTTTTGCGGTTATGGAACTGGTGCTTTCAGAACTGTGTTTGGAGGACTGGGCGACATAACAGTAAGTACAAAAGACTGGCTGCCGTCATTTATAATAACGACTGGCGGTTACATAGCGAGTGCATTGTTTTTTGTAATTATAATGGGTTTAAAAAGGACAAAGGCTAAAAAGTATGTACCGGGGTGTTTGTCTATAATATATTTATTTGTCACAATAATCAATCCTGGCTTGAGGCAAGCTGCAATATACGCTGCAATCTTTACATCAATTGTCATTGTTTTATCCATGATACAAAGGGAGGACATAGAAGAATTGGTATTGGATGTAATAGGTGTATCCGCTGTTGCATATATTATATTCGATACATTTGTTGCGACAGTTTTATTAAAGATTAACCAGCAGTTTTCAATCATCAGGGGATGGAATTTAAGAGTTCCCGAGGATATAGTCGGGCTGAGCAATGCGACAGGTATCCCACAAGTGTTGTTGGCTGTTATATGGCTTATATTGTCAGTGCTTGTATTGAATTTGGTGATACTTAAAAGTTTGAAGCTAAAGAGAAGATAAGAGGTTTGGTATTAATTTTAATTTAATCACGATACTAAACATTTTGCATATATACGACGGAGGGAATAGTGGGTGAAGATTGAAAAGAGGATATGCGAGCTGAGGGAGATTTTGAATTACCACAGCCACAAGTATTATGTTGAAGATGCACCGGAAATAAGTGATTATGAGTATGATGCTTTATACAGAGAACTTGAGAAGCTTGAGGAGATGAGACCGGACCTTATAACACCGGATTCTCCGACTCAAAGAGTTGGGGATAAACCCCTTGAGGGATTTGAAAAGGTTATACATGCGGTACAGATGCAAAGTCTTGC
>DAOOJC010000249.1:0-3624 GCA_035384905.1 Acetivibrio sp.
GCCATGGATCGAAAGCCATACTGTAATTGGAATACAGAGGTATAACATACCAATTCAGAGTACTGCCGTCCTGTACCATTACTCTAATGTTTTCATAAAAATTATTCTGACTTTTTTCACCCACCAGATAAACTATATCCGGTACCCCGTCACCATTTACATCCCCTATTTGTCTGTCAAGGGTGTATGTATTTTGTCTGTTGGCATAATTAAACCTATTATCTGTATAATTCCCATAATAATTAATGTACGGATTGGTATTGAAGTTGTTCATGTTGACCTCCCATATATACTTTTTAATATATTATATGAAGGTCATCGCTTTAAGGAACCAGATAATAGGTTTCATTCGTATCTTACGTATTAGAAATTGTTCTTTTAATTTTTCTTATTATAACTCAGCCAACATCTTCTCCGGATCATCTGCAGCCTTTACCTTATCATTTGCCTTAACAATAATGCCCTCTTCATCTATAAGATATGTGGTTCTGACAACCCCCATAGACACTCTACCGCATTGCATCTTTTCCTTCCACACATCATAAGCCTCTATGACCTTACGTTCCGGGTCCGAAAGAAGTGTAAACGCCAATCCGTATTTTTCTTCGAATTTCTTGTGGGAATCAACCGAATCCTTGCTCACACCAAGAACTACCGCACCCTTTTCCATAAACTGCGGGTACCTTTCCGAATAAGAATATACCACACAACCCAAGAATATATTTAAAAAATTTATAGCGGTGCATAATATATTTTCACACTCTCGAACTGATAAATCATCTGGTCTGCGTTCCTCATAAGCCCCTTAACCGCTTTATACCTTACTGCAACAACAGGCAATGCATAGGCAGCCCGAATTACAGATTTCTCTTGTTTTCTGGTATTATTATACTTGAAAGTTAATATAAAACGAAATATAATTAATACACAACTTAGAGGTTAGTAAGCTTTATCAAACTGATGCGGAGTGACTGGTAGATTTTTTGACCCGAAGTTTTGGCGGCAACGGGAATTACTCCGTTCTCTATAGATATCTAATAATTATACTCAGATATCTTATACAGAATTATATTTTTTAAATTTGTGATTATAAATAATAATAGCTGATCGGGAGGAATAAACATGTTGGATATAAAATTTGTAAGAGAGAACCCTGAAATTGTCAAGCAAAACATAAGAAATAAGTTTCAGGATAATAAGCTGGGTTTGGTGGATGAAGTTATAGCACTGGATGCAGAACTCAGAAGTGTAAAACAGAAGGCAGATTCATTAAGAGCCGAAAGAAATAGGATTTCAAAGCAGATCGGCGGATTGCTTGCCCGAGGAGAAAAGGAAAAAGCAGAAGAGATGAAGAAACAGGTTAATGCAGATTCCGAGCAATTAGCAGAGTTGAAAACGAAAGAAGATGAATTAGAAAATAAAGTTATTAATATTCTTATGACCATTCCCAACATAATTGACCCCAGTGTACCCATCGGCAAGGATGACAGCGAAAATGTGGAACTGGAGCGTTTCGGTGAGCCGAAGGTACCCGATTTTGAAATTCCATATCATACTGAAATTATGGAAAAACTGAGCGGCATTGATTTGGATAGTGCCAGAAAGGTTGCTGGAAATGGTTTTTATTACTTGATGGGTAACATCGCCAGGCTTCATTCTGCAGTGATTTCCTATGCAAGAGATTTTATGATAGACCGGGGCTTCACTTATTGTATTCCTCCATTTATGATTCGCAGCCAGGTGGTAACCGGAGTTATGAGTTTTGCAGAAATGGATGCAATGATGTACAAAATAGAGTGTGAAGATTTATATTTGATTGGAACCAGTGAGCATTCTATGATCGGTAAGTTTATAGATACAATATTGCCGGAATCCTCTTTGCCTCAAACTTTGACCAGTTATTCGCCTTGCTTTAGAAAAGAAAAAGGGGCTCATGGTCTGGAAGAAAGAGGAGTATATAGAATTCACCAATTTGAAAAGCAAGAAATGATAGTTGTTTGTAACCCTGAAGACAGTATGATGTGGTACAATAAGCTATGGAAAAACACAGTAGATTTATTCCGCTCTTTGGATATACCTGTGAGAACTTTAGAGTGCTGTTCCGGTGACCTTGCAGATTTAAAGGTAAAATCAGTGGATATAGAAGCATGGTCTCCCAGACAGAAAAAATACTTTGAAGTGGGAAGCTGTTCAAACTTGGGTGATGCTCAAGCCCGTCGCCTTAAAATCCGTGTAGATGGTGAAAATGGCAAGTACTTCCCGCATACACTAAACAATACTGTTGTTGCTCCACCAAGAATGTTGATTGCCTTTTTAGAAAACAATTTAAATGAGGATGGTACTGTAAATATTCCAGATGTATTGAGGCCATATATGGGCGGTATGTCGGTGATTAAATAGAATCATATTATTTTTATATAAGAAAGGGCGTTGAACATACAAAAATCAACGCCTTTTTTACGTGTTATATTTATAAGTAAGATATTGTCTTCTGAATAAATGTGCCTTTTCTCAAATCATCAAAAGCTTTATTCAATTCTTCCTTAGTGTTCATTACAATAGGACCGCCCCAAACTACCGGTTCGTTCAAAAATACCGAACTGATAAATAGTACTTGGGCATTTTTATCTGTAGACTTTATCTCCACTTGATCACCAGAGGTAAGTTTTACCGCCGTCTTTTCCTTTACCAGTTCTCCCCCGATATAAGCGTCGCCTAAAAGCGTAAATATCATTACTGAACGCTCGCTATCAGTACTCAAGAGCATAGAAGCATTAGGATTAAGGTGAATATCATAGTAGTCCAGGGGCAAATATTTGCTCATATATCCTTTTCTCTCTTTAAATTGCCCTGCTAATAATCTTAATTTACCGCAATCAAGATCTATTTCCTCAATTTCTGAGTTTTTGATGCTGCGATAAGCGGGTGGAGCCATTTTGTCCTTTGCGGGAAGGTTAAGCCATAGCTGCACTCCCAATAGTCTTTCGGCCGCCGGGAGTTTTTCTTCATGCATAATACCGGAACCGGCTGTCATCCATTGGACCTCTCCATCACCAATCGTATCCTCATTTCCTAAACTGTCCTTATGAGTCATAAATCCGCGATACACATAACTGATTGTCTCGATGCCTCTGTGGGGATGCATTGGAAACCCCGCCGTGTAATCCTCCGGATTGGTGCTGTCAAAGGAATCGAGCAGTAAAATTGGATCATATTTCTGAACAGTTTGGTCTCCCAACACTCTGACCAAACTTACTCCGGCTCCGTCCTTAGTTCTATAGCCTCTAACTTGTTGACTGATTTTTCGTTCCATATAGCCAGCCTCCTTATTTAAAACTTACTGCACATATGTTACTCAGTTTTTGCAGCAAAATACGGCTTTCTGATATTCTTCTACTCATGATAGAGCAGAGCAGTGTCTCAACGTAAGTTGAATTTAAACGTATCACCATCAAAAGCTCCAATAGTTATATATAGTGTTCTTACATATGTTTGCTGACCTGCCCCCCTAAAAAATCAAAGAAACAGCCTCTGACCTTCGGACATTGGATCCAATGTCCAGAGGCAGCAACCTTTTGTTACACGAAACCCCAGGTTCTCTCCCGATTCTTCGAGATATTTGCG
>DAOOJC010000250.1:0-3622 GCA_035384905.1 Acetivibrio sp.
GTCAACCAGATCAAAAATATCTATACCTCTGTAGATCAACCTTCCCGGAACCGGTATAATCTCATTCTCATCAATGATATATGAATGAACCTCACCGATCTCAGTCAAACCTACAAGTACACCCTTACCGTCTAAATCACGCAAACCCCTCTTAACTTCATACTTTGTAAAAAGCTCCGGATCGATTCTACTACTCTTAGATGCAAGATTACTCAATTCATCAAGCATTTTTCCTTCAAATTCAGTTAAATTACCATTCTTCATAGTCCTATACCTCACATTTATAATATATGGGTTAGTTTGCTGATTAATAACATAAGCATAATAAGTAAATTTATTTTATCATATGACTTATAATTAGTCTATATTTATTTCAATTAGGGCATTAGAGCAATATTTTTCGTCATATCTTCTTTCGAATTTTGCCGACGGCAAGCATTATGACCGGTACGATAAAACCTAAAATAAAATCTCCGGGAATTAACACATAGCTTGACAACCTTTCCAACTCGAAAATCGTGCTGGATAGGTACAATGACAGGAAGAAAATTAAAACCATGAATATTTTAGCAAGATGTCTTTCATCGGAAAGCCCGAACAATGACTTCAAAATTTTCAATGCAATAATAGAAAAAAAGCATATCAATACGAAATCGGAAAAAACCCACCCTGCTACAATGACCGACTCAATCTTCTCAAGGGTGTTGAATAATGATATTTGTTTTACTGCCAATAATAGCGGCAACTGGCTCCTTTTTATAACGGAATAGCTGAAGCTTCCCAATGTCATTACAATTAGAAGAATCTGATTTACCAAGATAAAAATGGTTGTCTGTATACCGATTTTTTTTATACTCTCCTTGTTGTTAATTTTATCCCCCAAAACAAACAAAAAAGTATAATAGGATGAAAGTCCGGATATTCCAATACCTGCATTGATCACCGGCAATATACTCTTATAGGTTACAGGGCCCAGGAAAATCACCTGTAAATACGGCATAAGCATAATAAATATAATCAGAAAAGTGACAGCAAACATAGGAAACACAATTTCATTCAATCGTGCAAGAGTAACAAGTCCATAACGCAATAAATAGACCACCAAAACCAAAATCGATATAATAAATATACTCGGATTGGTATCGGGGTAAATTGAGCCTACCAGTCTAACCGCAAAATACATCACATACACACAAACCAAAAGTGTTGCCCACAAAAAGTATATTATACTCAATAGCTTGCCGATAAATTTCCCGGCAATATCGCTGTATATATGCATTAACGAATCATTCTTATACTTCTTATAAATTCTGTTCCATACCAATACATTCAAAAACAATATAACAGCAGCAACAATCGGTGCAAGCCAGGCTGCCTCTTGTGCTGTCTGTGCCGCAATAACAGGAACAAGCCTGATTGCAGGGGATGCAATAACGGTCAGGAACAAAAACATAGCCTGCCTGATAGAAATTTTATCTTTGTCGTATAACATTGAGAACCTCCTTTTAAAACTCTTGCCCTATAAGCCTGAGCATATGTTGTGCAAGGCTTGTTCTGTATGGGTTTGACAAATATAACAAACCCAATGCCAGACTAATCACTGCGAGCCCTAAATATACAAATATCTCCTTCTTTTGCTGTTTCTTAACCATACTTTTTATTTCAATAAAGCTCAGGATGACTACAAATATAACCAATTTAATCACTTACCGCCTTCTCCTTCCACAGCATTAGGTTCTCTGATATCATAGGTTCTTCTGATCTTTGATTTTACTTCCACACTGAATTTTATTTTCGGGAACCAAGTTTTCCAGTCTTTTTCATACAATTTCTTCCATTTGATGGGATACTTACGGTAAAAATTCAGAGCTGTGCTGAAAAAATCAAGTCCAATTTCCTTCTGGGCATATTCAATAACTCTTTCTATTTCCTGCTTAACAAGCCTTGACTGCTCTTGTTCCAAATAAATGAAGGTATCATTGTTAAAAATGTCTTCGTTGGAATCTATTTCGCCAATATTGCTTTCCATGTTTACCTTGACCTTTAAAGACAAGTTCCCGTCCTTTATTTCAGGATAAAATTTAGTTTTGGAATTTATTATTTCTAAAGAGACCTTTGAGCCTTTCCTGGTGTTTACAACATAAATGCCGGATTTTACCTTATTTCTCAACAGGTTTAACCCTCTTCCCATATTTTCATCCAGATAACCGGCCAGCTTGTCTTCGTCGAATATAGCAAACCCAGCCATTTTAACATCGATTACATCCTCATCCTGCCCCTTTGTCACATTAACCATCTCAACACATGGGATATAAAGGGACAGACATTTCATATCCTGTATGTACATAACCTCGATAAGATTAACAGGATTTGAAACCGATTGTCCTCCCAAACTGTTAAGCAGCCCATTCAACCGGTCAAATATTAACCGGTCGCCTCTGTCTGCTTTTTCCATCAATTCTTCCGCACAACAACCCTTCATGACAAAAACATTTATATTCATTCTGACCTCATGGTCACGGGCAAAAAAATCCAGGTAGTTATGTATACCTTTTTTTGCAGCTTCCTCTCCTATTAAAACAAATTCAAGATGACCCCAAAAAGGTCTTTTACCCAAATAGGTGCTGAAATTTCTGACCGCTTCAAACATAGTCCTTCCTTCAGAGGAAATTTTTGAAGACTCCTTTTCGCCTACAGAACCGCCACTGCCTATTTTTATCCTTTGCGAAGCCAGAGTCAGCCTTACCCCGTCAGGTATTGATTTAGCCGTATCTATTGCTATAGACCTCGCAAACTCAAGGTCATTGATTTCGTGTCTGCTCATAATGGGGTTTTCACAGGCTGTGAGGGTTAGAGTAACAATAAACAGTAATAAAAGCGAAATTATTCTTCTCACAATTCTACCTCCTAGCTTCTCCTCTTTTTATTAGTTGTTTTCAATTGTATAGGTCTTTTATACATTGTTGAAAACGGCATTCTTATAAGTGTATCCTGCAGCTGCTTGTCATCTGTTGCAACAAAGGGTGCAAGATACGGAACTCCAAAGCTCTCCATTTTTGACCAATGAATCAGCAGTATTAAACCACCCATACTTAATCCATATAGCCCGGCAAAGCTTGTTAAAATGACTAAACCAAACCTCCAAATTCTTAAAGCATTGGAGAAATCCTGATCCGGCATGGTAAAGCTTGCCACTGCCGTTATCGATATGATTACCACAACGGCAGGTGACACAAGCCTTGCTTCAACAGCAGCCTGTCCCACTACCAGGGCACCGACTATAGTAACCGCCTGACTTATATTTCTCGGCAATCTCAATCCTGCTTCCAGCAAAGCCTCAAAAGCAATGAGCATAAATATTACCTCTATAAACCCCGGAAAGGGAACCCCTTCTTTTGAAGCTGTAATGGATAAGGCAAGCTCCGTTGGTATCATTTCATGATGAAAGCTTGTTATGGCAATATAAAACCCGGGCAAAAAAAGGGTAACTACCATTAAAACATATCTCATAAACCTGAAGATAGAACTGGAAATAAAATTCTGGGAATAATCCTTAGGGCCTTGTAAAAATTGGCTTAATGTCCCCGGTGCAACAAAAGTAGTGGGCAAACCGTCAATTATT
>DAOOJC010000251.1:0-3622 GCA_035384905.1 Acetivibrio sp.
AGTACCAATGGCAGAAAAAAGTTGAAGAAGGCTGGACGGACATCAAAGGTGCAACATCGGAACAATATCGGTTTAGCAATTCCGGTTATGGCCAGGCCGGTGAGTATCGTTGCAGGGTCAATTATGTTTACAATGATACTGAAAACAATGCTGCCTATTACATTACCACGTATTCGGATGTCTTCGCAATTGAATATGTAATGCGACAGGCACAGATGATTTCTTTTGCTGCTGATGATAAATCTAAAACGGTTTCTATTACGCTGAAATCAAAACACAAAAATCATTTTTACGCACCGACCGGTACGGTGACTTTCCGTATTGAAGGAAAGGGTTATGGTCTTTCTTACACATGCACAGAGTGGCTTATCTCAAATCAGCAGAAAGAGCTGGATATTCTTGATTTTATCAGGACTTGCAACGGGTGCATCATGGCTGTGCTATTATAGAGCGATACAAACAGGAGATGTATCAAAGGTTGTACCGATTGATAAAATGAGTGTCATAATTACGATTGTTCTTGCATTTATTTTCTTACACGAGCAACTGACTGCAAAGTCACTGATTGGATGTGTATTGATTACAGCAGGTACTCTCATTATGGTGGTATAGAATAGGTGACGGTTCTCTGTTTTAAATATAATTTACTTCCGAGAGTTAAAGGAGATGTAGCATTGAAGACACTGTTTGTATCTGATCTGGATGGAACGATTCTAAGAAGTGATGAAACTATATCGCAGTTCACTATCGACACAATCAACGAATTGACAAAAAGAGGTGTACTTTTTTCCTATGCCACAGCCCGTTCTTTGGTGACAGCTAAGAAAGTTACAAAAGGGTTGAATTCTCATATTCCGGTCATTGTTTATAACGGGACATTTGTCATGGATAATGCGACAGAAGAAATCCTGATTGCAAACTATTTTGATGATGGAATTGAAGAAATATTTTGTGATTTATTCAAAAATGGTATCTACCCAATCGTATATTCTTATATTGATGGGGTTGAGAAGTTTTCATATATTCCTGAAAAATGCACAGAGGGAATGAAGTTCTTTCTTAATACGAGAAAAGATGATAAGAGAAAAAATGAAGTCAGAACAATAGAAGATTTAACAGCGGGAAAGTGTTTCTATATCACCTGTATTGACGAGCCTGAAAAATTAGAGCCATTTTTAAAAAAGTTCAAGGACAGATATCATGTTGTCTACTCAAAGGATGTTTATTCGGATTTTCAGTGGCTTGAGATAATGCCTAAAACTGCATCCAAAGCCAATGCTGTTTTGCAGCTGAAGGAAAAGTTATGTTGTCACAGAATCGTGTCCTTTGGAGATGGAGAGAATGACATTGATATGTTTAAGATTTCGGATGAAGCCTATGCTGTGGATAATGCAATTGATGATTTAAAAACTGTTGCTACCGGAGTGATAGGAAGTAATGATGACGACGGTGTAGCAAAATGGCTCATTGCAAAAACAGAAAGGTTATAAGCTGTTGAACATGTTGGTTTCGCTTCGGTACCAAGACTTTGTGCAAAACCTGTTACTGAAAATAAAAGGATAAATTGAGAATGATATATCAATTGCATAAGCCAGGAAAAGGGCAAGGAACATATTAGGTTCAAGCCTGCTATGTTCCCTGCTCATCCATATTTTAATATTCAATTCATTCTCATTCTTCATCTTGCAGTGCATCGTATCCTTCTTCGCCGGTGCTGATTTTTATGACATTTTCAACATCGTAAATAAAGATTTTTCCGTCACCCATATTGCCTGTATACAGCGATTTCTTTATTGTGTCGACTACTGTTTCTACGGGTATCTTGCATACAACTATATCTACTTGAACCTTGGGAAGAAGTCTGGTTTTTACAGGCAAACCGCGGAAATACTCTGCGTGGCCTTTCTGCATACCATAACCAAGGACATTTGTTACTGTCAGACCTGTTATGCCGATTTTATCAAGGGAGCTTTGAAGGTGTGTAAACTTATCCTGGTTTGTAATAACGGTGACTTTTGTCATCTTTGCTCCGGGGTGAGCCTTATTGATAACCGGGATTGCAGCCTCCGGAGATACCTTGCCGTAAGAAGGCTTCGGTGTTGAAACTGGGATTATTGCTGCTACCTTGTCTCCGTTTCCGTTGCCTGTAGCCATAATAGGAGCAACGATGGCGAAATCAGGATAAGCGGAGTTTCCGTGTTCACCAATATCGAGACCTTCGATTTCTTCTTCTAGAGTTACACGGATACCGATTGTTTTCTTAATAATCAACCATACAAGAGCAGATGAAGCAGCTACGAATGCACCAACGGATATAATTCCGATAGTCTCTGTTCCGAGTAATGAGAAGCCTCCGCCGAAGAATAATCCGTTGACTGTAGAAAGACTGGTTACGCCTTCCTGGGCAAAAAGTCCTACACAGAGTGTTCCGAAAACACCGCATACAAGGTGTACGGAGGTAGCTCCCACAGGATCATCAACTTTTACCCGGTCAAAGAAGAGTACGGCGAACACAACGATGACACCTGCTATAGCACCAATAATTAACGAGCTTGTAACACTTACGTAAGCACAGCTACCGGTTATAGCGACCAGTCCGGCAAGACATCCGTTGATGGTCATACCGAGATCCGGTTTTCCAATGTAGATCCATGACGTTGCGGTGGAGGTAAGTACAGCTGCAACGGCGGCTGTATTGGTGGTAACTAAAATATGCACGACATCCGCCGGATTTTGAAAGCTCATAGTGGAGCCGGGATTGAAGCCGAACCACCCAAGCCACAATACGAAAAGACCGATAACTGCCAGAGCCATACTATGGCCTGGGATTGCTTTGGGCTTTCCGTTTTTATCATATTTCCCATAACGGGGACCAAGAATAATGGCTCCGGTCAGAGCTGCCCAGCCACCGACAGAGTGAACAACGGTATCGCCTGCAAAGTCCAGAAAACCGAGATTTGCCAGCCAGCCGCCACCCCAAATCCAGTGACCTACGATGGGGTAAATGGCAAGGGTCAGTACGAAAGAAAAAACTATAAAGGATATATACTTTACCCGTTCTGCTACTGCACCGGATACAATGGTTGCTGCAGTACCGCAGAAAACCAATTGGAAGAAGAATTTTCCCCAGAACGGTACGCTTGATGTCAGAGTATCTTTATAAAAGTCGAGATTGGAATCGCCTAGAATAAAAAGGTTTTGCGTACCGATAAGCGGGTTGTCTCCGCC
Organism: Acetivibrio sp.; assembly: GCA_035384905.1. GTDB lineage: Bacteria > Bacillota > Clostridia > Acetivibrionales > Acetivibrionaceae > Hungateiclostridium. Next base: position 3,229 of record DAOOJC010000251.1, read on the forward strand.
AAACATTAAACCCCAACCCAGAAGCATGAAGCCCAGCGAGGAAACTGCGAAAACAATAAAGTTTTTTGAAAGGATATTAACTGTATTTTTTGATCTGGCAAAACCAGTTTCGACCGCTGCAAAACCGAGATTCATAAAGAACACCAGTACGGCGGCAAGCACTACCCATAGAGTATCAGCTATCATTGTGAAATCCATAAATTATTCCTCCTTTTAAAAATAAAGGCGTGTGTTTTATTGAAGAATCAATAAAACACACGCCTTTGTGTGCATTAAGTTTGATACATACTCTTTTCAAAATTTCATCAAGTTATTCACTTGCAAGGCGAAGTTACGCGTAATCGATCACACAACCAATAGAGACCGGAATATATTCCAGATTAATCCTCACCCT
>DAOOJC010000252.1:0-3588 GCA_035384905.1 Acetivibrio sp.
GATGATATGGAAGGTATAATCGATAAGTATTGCAGCAAGGATTACCTTATAGATAGATTTTATCGTGAATTCTATTCATATTATGACAGGATTGAAGATACTGTGCCTTACGAAAAACTGAGGGAACTTGTTGAGAACATTTATACCAATGAATATTTGGCAAAAGTTTTACCGAAATGGAATGCGGCCATTACGGCAGATGAATCTATGACTGTGATGCCGTTGCAGCGTAATTTTTTTGACAAATATATTAGTAACAGCAAGGACAGGGTTGTGGTCATCATATCGGATGCACTCCGTTATGAGACTGGATACTCACTCTATGAGAAGTTGCAGGACGATGCTAAATGTACTGTGAAAATGGATGCAATGATGAGTACATTGCCTTCTTACACCCGCCTTGGAATGGCGGCATTATTGCCACACAAGCAGCTTACAGTAACTGATGATTTTAAGGTTTTGGTTGATGGATTACCTTGCGATGATCTCAAACAACGTGAGAGCATTTTACAAAGCTATATACCAAGCAGCTGCTGCGTACAGTATGATAATATAAAGGCAATGAGACAAGCAGAGCTTCGTGAGATTTTTACAGGTAAGGAAGTGGTCTATGTCTATCACAACCAAATCGATGGCCGAGGAGAGAAGCCCAATACAGAGAATGAAGTGTTTAGTGCTTGCTTGGAGGCTATTGATGAGATATACAGTTTGATTAAACGTCTTTCGGGACGTGCAAATACATACCACTTTATTGTGACAGCAGATCATGGTTTTATTTATAAGAGGGATAAGCTTAAAGAGAGTGATAAGATTGGAAATGCAACCGGTAAGGGGTTGTTTGTAAATAGACGATTCATAATATCTGACACGGCAATCAAAGAGGATGGTGTGGCTTGTACGTCTCTTGGGTTGATTTTAGGTAATGACGACAGCAAGGTAGTGGCTTATCCGGTAAGTTCAAATGTGTTCAAAGTACCGGGAGGAGGTCAGAATTATGTACATGGGGGATCTTCACCGCAGGAAATGATTATCCCGGTCATAGATGTGAAGACTGAAAAGGGACATGTTGAAACCAGACCAGCTCAGATCATGTTGGTAAGTATGGTTCAGAAAATAACAAATCTTATTACAACACTGGATTTTATCCAGTCGGAACCGGTCAGCGATGTTGTGAGAGCTACCAGTTACAGGTTGTTTTTCATTTCAGAGGATAACGAAAAGATTTCCAATGAGTGCATTTATATTGCGGATAAGAAAGATGTTGAACCACAAAAGAGAATTTTCCGTTTGCGTTTCAACTTTAAGAATATGCAGTATGATAAATCTAAGAAATACTATCTTGTAGCTTATGATGAAAAGAATGATTTGGAAATCCTGCGTCACGGTGTAGCAATGGATATTGCCTTTGCTAATGACTTTGGATTTAGAGTATAGGTGGTGAAAAATATGAGCGAATTACAAATAGAATCGACAGGAATTTCGTCTGAAAATAAATCAGAGGAGTTGTTGGAAAAACTGCATACCTATTTTGCCGGGAAAATTGTACGTAAAGACCTTACAAAGAAAATCAAGGAAGGTGCAAACGTTCCTGTCTATGTTCTGGAATATCTTCTTGGAATGTACTGTTCATCGAGGGATGAGGATGAAATCAATGCCGGAATCGAGAATGTAAAGCAGATTCTTGCCGAGAATTATGTGCGGCCCGATGAGTCACAGAAGATCATTTCAAAGCTGCGTGAGTATGGCAGTTATACAGTAATCGACAGGATCACTGCAAAGTTGAATTACAAAAGTGATATATATGAATCTGAGTTTTCCAACCTGGGGTTAAAAGGGGTACCTATTTCAGAGAAGTACGTCACTGATTATGAGCGTTTACTATGCGGTGGTATTTGGTGTATTGTACAGATGGAATATTTTTATGATGAGGCAGACAAAAATCGTTGCCCATTTATAATCACCAAACTGACACCAATTCAGATGCCTAGTCTTGATTTTGAGGAGGTTAAAGCAGCTCGAGCGAACTTTACAAGGGAAGAGTGGATTGACATTATACTGCGAAGTACAGGTATGGAGCCTTTTCAGTTTAATGATCGTGTTAAATGGTTGCATCTTGCAAGGTTGATCCCACTTGTTGAGAATAATTATAATCTATGTGAATTAGGTCCGAGAGGAACCGGCAAATCCCATATTTACAAGGAAATTAGTCCTAATAGTATTCTTGTATCAGGAGGACAAACGACCGTTGCCAACCTGTTTTATAACATGGCAAATAAAACCGTTGGGCTGGTTGGACTCTGGGATTGTGTTGCTTTTGATGAAGTTGCGGGAATCACATTTAAGGACAAGGATGGCGTCCAGATAATGAAAGACTATATGGCATCGGGTTCTTTTGCAAGAGGTAAGGAAGAAAAGAATGCTTATGCCTCGATGGTCTTTGTGGGGAATATTAATCAGAGCGTGGATGTTATATTGAAAACATCACACTTGTTTGAACCATTTCCGGATGCGATGGCAAATGACACTGCTTTTTTTGACCGTATGCATTGCTATATACCGGGATGGGAGATACCCAAATATCGACCGGAGTATTTTACCAACGATTATGGATTTATCACCGATTATTTTTCGGAAATAATGCGGGAACTTAGAAAAATTTCTTATGCTGATGCTATTGATAAATATTTCAAGCTTGGAAATAACCTGAACCAGCGTGATGTGATAGCAGTGAAGAAGACGGTTTCCGGCCTTGTGAAGCTTATTCATCCCGATGGACAATATAACAAAGAAAGTGTTGAAGAAATCCTGCGTTTTGCTTTGGAATTGCGACGAAGAGTTAAAGAGCAATTGAAGAAGATTGGAGGTATGGAGTTCTATGATGTGAATTTCTCATATATAGACAACGAAACTTTTAATGAGGAATTTGTTTCTGTGCCTGAGCAGGGTGGCGGCAAGCTTATACCGGAGGGAATGGGAAAACCGGGGCACGTCTATACGGTTTCCCATGGAAAGAACGGTATGATCGGCGTTTATAAACTGGAGATGCAAATGACGACAGGTACTGGAAAATTTGAACGTACCGGTATTGGTTCTGATAGGGAAGCGAAGGAGGCAGTTGACACGGCTTATTGCTACCTTAAGGCCAATGCTCGAAATATCAGTGGCACCATAAGTACAACAACAAAGGATTATCTGATGCATGTTCAGGACCTGAATGGCATTGGTATGACCAAATACCTGACCCTACCTGCATTAGTTGCAATTTGCTCTGTTGCACTGAACAAACCTGTTATTAGCAGTGCTGTAATACTGGGTGATTTGAGTATTGGCGGTACTATTATCAAGGTGGAGGAATTAGCCAATACTCTGCAGGTGTGTTTGGGCAGTGGTGCAAAGAAGGTTTTGCTTCCGATTACTTCAGCAGTTGACCTTGGGACTGTTCCGTCTGAGTTAATAGGGTGCTTTAATATAATTTTTTACCAGAGTGCTGAGGATGCAGTGTTTAAGGCACTAGGTGTGGAGTGATTTTCACATTTGGCATGATATTAATAAACTATATATTAAAAAGGTACTTAATATTATTAATGA
>DAOOJC010000253.1:0-3541 GCA_035384905.1 Acetivibrio sp.
ACAAGTATTTTTTATAAAATTTACAAATACTTTAAAAAAATCAATATATTATTCTTAACAAATATGAAGGAAGGTGCTCTAAAAAAATCAATCTTCCGGGGCACTTTCCTTCAAATATCAATACTCACTCATTATCCTCTTTACGTCTTCCAAAGCCTTAACTGCCAGTTCATAATTCTTTTTCCTTTTGTCCCGGATTTTGATCTCTTTCCTTTCCATAAGTCCGAAATTAATGTTCATAGGTTGAAAATCCTTCACGCTGCTGTTGGATATATATTGGCTCAAAGCCCCAATGGCAGTGCTTTTCGGGAATATAACATCCTTTTTGCCCAGCAAACTCATAGAAGCATTTATTCCTGCCACTAAACCCGAAGATGCCGATTCAACATACCCCTCCACTCCGGTTATTTGACCGGCGAAATATATATCGGGAGACTTTTTGAGCCTGTAAGCAGCATCCAAAAGCAACGGTGAGTTTATATATGTGTTTCTGTGCATAACCCCATACCTGACAAACTCAGCATTTTCCAGACCCGGTATTAAACTGAACACCCTTTTTTGTTCAGGCCACTTAAGTCTAGTCTGAAAACCCACCATGTTATACAGCGTACCCTCACTGTTATCCTGCCTCAATTGGACAACCGCATAAGCCTCCTTCCCCGTGTTGGGATCGGTAAGACCTACTGGCTTTAGCGGACCGAATCTTAACGTGTCGATACCCCTTTTTGCCATGGTTTCAACAGGCATGCATCCCTCGAAGACAATTTCCCTGTCAAAATCCTTTACCTCCGCCATTTCAGCATTGACCAACTCATTCCAGAAAATCTCATATTCTTCTTTGCTCATCGGGCAATTGATGTAGTCTTCGGTCCCTCTGTTATAGCGTGCTGCCTTAAAAGCCCGGCCCATATTTATTGACTCAAAGGTTACAATAGGAGCTGCCGCATCAAAGAAATGAAGGTATTGCTCTCCTATAAAATCTTTGAGATGCTTTGACAGGGCATCAGAGGTTAAGGGACCGGTTGCAATAACAGTAATTCCCTCTTTCGGTATGCATGTTACCTCTTCATTTACCACTTCTATATTTTTATTATTCATAATTCTGTCAGTCACCGTTTTTGAGAACAGCGTTCTGTCTACTGCAAGTGCCCCTCCCGCAGGCACTTTCGTTGCATCCGCACATTCCATTATTATTGAGCCCAAAGTCCTCATCTCTTCTTTCAAAAGTCCCACAGCATTTTCAATCTGTGCCGAACGAAGAGAATTACTGCACACAAGCTCTGCAAAGGTATCCATATGATGTGCCGGCGAGTATGCTTTTGGCTTCATCTCATAAAGCTTTACCTTTATTCCTCTTGAGGCTATTTGCCATGCTGCTTCGCATCCTGCCAATCCGGCACCGATAACGTTTATATAATCAATCATCTTTTTCCTCTCCGGTTTTCTTAAAGTCACAGTTTTCATTACTGCATTTAAATTGTGCCTTCTTTCCGGAATATTTCTTAAGCAAAAAGCTTCCGCATTGAGGACAATTCTCTTTCGCAGGCATTTCCCATGTCATAAAATCGCATTTGGGTTCACTTTGATTGTTCTCACATCCAAGATACTTTCTACCCTTCTTTGTTTTCTTTATATATACTTTACCACCACATTTGGGACATGTAACACCCGCATCCACAAGAATCGGCTTTGCATTTCTGCATTCTGGAAATCCCGGACAGGCCAAAAACCTGCCATTTCTACCCATCTTTATTACCATGTTGCGGCCGCACTTCTCACAAATCTCATCGGTTACTTCATCGGGGATTTCAATATTCCCTATTTGAGCTTCTGCCTCCTTAAGCACATCCACAAACTGGGAATAGAAATTTTTCATGACGTCTACCCACCTCTTGCCGCCTTCTTCGACTTCATCAAGCTTTTTTTCCAATTGTGCGGTAAACTCAACATCAACAATTTCCTGAAAATAATTCTTCATTATATCCGTTACTATTCTTCCCAATTCAGTAGGAATCAATGTCTTCCCGTCTTTCACTATATAACCCCGGGCAAGAATAGTGGTAATAGTGGGTGCGTAAGTACTCGGCCTGCCTATGCCTTTCTCCTCAAGAGTTTTGACAAGGCTGGCCTCTGTATACCTTGGAGGTGGCTGGGTAAAATGCTGTTTGGGTTCAATCCCTTTTTGCATTAACTCCTCATTTTCCACAAGCTCCGGTATATCTCCGTCTGCTTCCTCGCTCTCCTCATCCTTTCCTTCCTGATAGAGGTGAGTATATCCTGCAAACTTTATAGTAGACCCGCTTGCCTTAAAAATGTATTTACCCGCTTCAATATCAGCACTTATAGTATCGTAAACAGCTGCTGTCATCTGGCTTGCTACAAATCTCTCCCATACCAGCTTGTACAACTTATACTGTTCTTTCGACAGTGAATCCTTTACCGATTCAGGGTCCATGTCAACCGATGTGGGTCTTATACACTCATGAGCATCCTGAGAAGAAGACTTGCCTTTATAAACGGGTTTTTCTTTCGGCAAATACTCCTCACCAAATTTTAGCTTAATATATTCTGCAGTATTCTGTTGTGCCTCGGCAGAAACCCTTGTTGAGTCAGTACGTATATAAGTAACTAGACCAACCGCACCGATACCCTTTATATCTACACCTTCGTAAAGCTGCTGTGCAACAATCATGGTCTTTTTTGTACTAAACCCCAGCTTTCTTGAAGCTTCCTGCTGCATTGTGCTGGTGGTAAAGGGTGCATTGGGGGTTTTCCTCTTCTCACCCTTTTTTACTTTACTTACTTTAAAGGCACTGTTCTTTATTTCAATAAGTATATTATTAACTTCATCCTCATTTTTTAATTCAATCTTTTTGTTACCAAGCCCGTAAAACTTAGCATTAAAGGGCATTTTTAAATTTTTCTTTAGGAGCTTTGCCGTAATGGTCCAGTACTCATCCGGTACAAATTTTTCTATTTCATCCTCCCTATCGCAGATAAGCCTTGTTGCCACCGACTGAACCCTGCCGGCACTCAATCCTTTCTTTACCTTTTTCCAGAGAATCGGGCTTATCTGATATCCCACAATTCTGTCCAGAATTCTTCTTGCCTGCTGTGCATCAACCAGATCCATATCAATCTCTCTCGGCACCTTTATGGCATTCCTGACAGCATTTTTAGTAATCTCATTAAATGTTATTCTGCACTTCTCCTTTTCATCTATATTTAATAGATTTGCAAGATGCCATGAGATAGCCTCACCCTCACGGTCAGGGTCAGTGGCAAGATAAACCGTCTTTGCATTTTTAGCTTCCTTTTTGAGCTTTGATATTATATCTCCTTTTCCTCTAATAGTAATGTACTTCGGAGCAAAATCATTTTCTATATCAACTCCCATCTGACTCTTGGGAAGATCCCTCACGTGACCGACAGAAGCAACTATCTTGTAGCCCTTTCCTAAGAATTTCCCGATAGTGTTTGCTTTAGCGGGAGACTCAACAATAACCAATTTTTCAGCCATTTTTATCCTCCATTTTAATTC
>DAOOJC010000254.1:0-3525 GCA_035384905.1 Acetivibrio sp.
TATCAATGGCTACGTTATTCCATCCTTATGAGGTTGGATTTGTTATTATAGACTTTAAAGGGGGAGGAATGGCCAATCAATTTAAAGACCTTCCCCACTTGATGGGTTCAATAACCAATATTGAGGGAAGAGAGATTGACCGATCTCTCATGTCGATTAAGGCTGAACTCATAAAAAGGCAGGCGATTTTTAAAGAATATAATGTAAATCATATAGACTCTTATATAAAACTTTATAAAGAAAATAAGGCGAAGCAACCTCTGCCCCATTTGATTATTATTGTGGACGAGTTTGCTGAACTTAAAAGCGAGTGCCCCGACTTTATGAAGGAGCTTATCAGTGCTGCCAGAATAGGAAGAAGCCTCGGAGTGCATTTAATACTTGCTACCCAGAAACCCTCGGGGGTTGTGGACAATCAGATATGGAGTAACTCAAAGTTCAAGCTTTGTTTAAAAGTGCAGACAAAGGAAGACAGTAACGAGGTTATAAAGACTCCGCTTGCAGCGGAAATAGTGGAGCCGGGCCGGGCGTATTTGCAGGTGGGAAACAATGAAATATTTGAACTTTTTCAGTCTGCATACAGCGGTGCAAAAGCAGATAATTCAAGTGTAGTAACCGGAAATGTGTTTGAGCTGTACAAGCTTAATTTGTGGGGAAAAAAGCAGCTTATATATTCAAACAGGAAAAAAAGCAGCGATAAGAATACCGATACCCAACTGAATGTTTTGGTAAATTACATAAAAAATTACTGTATGGCGAATTCAATCAGTCCCCTGCCGGGGATATGTCTTCCATCTCTGCCTGACATTATTAATTTTAATGATGTCAAACAGCCGCCAAAGGATGAGATTGATACAAAAGTCGCTATCGGAATGTATGACGATCCTTCCAATCAGATTCAGGATACTGTTGTCCTGAATATTTCAGAAAGTCATACGCTGATTATCGGCTCATCCCAATATGGAAAAACCAACTTGATTCAAACCATTATCAGGGGTATAATGAGTAATTATACTCCTGATGAAGTGAACATATATATGCTGGATTTTGGTTCAAAAATCCTTAAAAATTTTAGCGATTTAAATCATGTGGGGGGAGTTGTGACACTATCTGAAGATGAAAAACTTAAGAACTTTATCCGATTAATAAAGACAGAAATCGCTTTTAGAAAGGATAAACTTTTGGATGCAGGTATCAGTTCCTTTGCATCCTATCGTGAGGCAGGATATAGAGACATGCCCCACATTGTGATAGTAATTGACAATTTCATAGGTTTTAAAGAAAACTATACCGAATATGATGATGATATGCTCGGTATATGCAGGGAAGGGATAGCAGTGGGTATAAGTATAATACTGTCAAACCTTCAAACCAGCGGAATCGGCTATAAATACCTTTCTAATTTTGCTAACCGCATAGCATTATACTGCAATGACTCCGGTGAATATGGCAATATCTTTGACCGATGCCGCATGCAGCCGAAAGATGTCCCGGGACGGGCACTTATTTCAATAGATCGGCGTATTCTTGAATGCCAGTGCACTCTAGGCTTTGACGGAGAAAAAGAAGTAGATAGAGTTGAAAACATGAAAAAAATCATAGATATTACCAACGACAAAGAGGAAAACCGGGGTAAGAAGGCACGGGTTATTCCTGAAATACCGAGATTACTCACAGAGGAATACATTAGAAACAATTATGCAAAAACGCAGCTTAAGAAGTATCAAATTCCCATTGGTTTGGACTATGATGAGGTTGATTTGGTAACGCTTGATTTGCTGAAGCTATCGGTTATTGCTGTTACAGGCAGAGAGAACAGCGGAAGGACAAACTTCCTTAAAATAATTATGAATAACATCCAAAAAAATATTTTTAACTATCCGGTCAGGGCATACATAATCGATGATGTTGAACGACATTTAAAGAAAATGGACGACTATGGCTTTGTTGACAAGTACACTGTTGATGCGAATGAGTTTGAGGTAATTTTGGATGAAGTATACAGCGAACTTGAGGACAGACAGGAGATTGTTATCGATGAGGGAACAGAAGGGATTGAAAAGGAACCGCTTTTATTGATAATTGTACAAAACAGGGATGCAATAGGTGCATTGAGCTCAAACAAAAAGGCAGTGGAGGTTTATAAGAAGATTACAAGACAGTATAAGGCACTAAAAGTATGTTTTGTTTTTTCGGATATCGAAAATGCTCCGGTTGCCTATGGTTCTCCCGAAATTCTTAAAAACATCAAGGAGAACAGGAAAGCGGTTATATTTGATGACCTCAATAATCATAAAGTATTTGATATTCCTACAAATGCTTTAAGGACATTTAAAAAGCCCATTGAAAAAGGTGATGCCTACTTTATAATGGGCAATGAACTTATTAAAATAAAAACCATATTTCAAGAATAGTGGGAGGGGATATATATGGCGGATAGTCAAGGCGGGGTTAAACATCTATATACAAAAGACATGAAGGAAACATCCCTTGAGTTGCAACGGAATATAGATGATTTTCAAGATGCCGTAGAAAAGGTGAGTAAGGCAACAACAAAACTGTTGTCAACATGGGCGGGTAAATCGAGAGATAGATTTGAGACTCAATATAATCTCTTGTTTGGGCAACTTAAGGATTTTGAGGGGGCACTTTATGATATCTATGATGCTCTTGTAGATAGTGAAACTGCATATATAGATGCGGACGAGGCACTTAAAAAAGAGTTTAATATTGCTAACAAATAGAATCTATCGTTTTTCCGGAGCGGCAGAATTTAAAACAGAAAGCTGTTATCTAAGAACTGCCGGAAGATGATAGGAGAGGAGTTGGTGGGAATATGTCAATTAGCAGCTTAAAAGAACAGCGAAGGGAAAAGAAGGCAGAGCTCAAAAAACTTGAAAAGAGAAAAAAAGAACTTGAAAAGATTTTACGAAGTCTTGAGTGGGAGTTTCATGACGAAGCAACTGCATTTAATTATAATCTTACTAACAGTACTACAAACCTGGAGTATGGCATTTTAAATAATGAGACTGCATATAAAAATGTGGAGGATATGAATGGGGATAAGGAGGACAGCCCTGATACCGACACTCAACTATCGGATGCAAGGAGCAGTCTTTCTGCAGAGATAAACAGTTTAAGCAGAGATATTGGGTATTTAAAGGAAGATATACGCTATCTTGACCGGGAAATTGAGAGGAAGCAGGCCGAACAATTAAAAGATGGAATTAATGCAATAAAGAATGCAGTAGAGGATATTTTTAATTAAATCTGACAAAGGTTTGAGTATTTATTGTCAGGCAAGGTAATGGTTGATTAAAAAGGAGCAGACATTTTGCAAGGAGGTGTTAAAATGGGTGTATTAAAAATAAATTATTCTGAACTTATTACTTCTGTTAAAAGTGCCGAAAAGGCTTCTAAAAAAGCGAAATCCTATGCGGAAGAGCTTGAAAAAAAGGTGTGTAAAAAGATTTCCGGTCTTGAGGGTGGAGGTTCGGATAATGTAAATAATGCTGATTATTTTGT
>DAOOJC010000255.1:0-3521 GCA_035384905.1 Acetivibrio sp.
TATATCGAGAATAATACACCTTAAGACTTATATTAACGATTCTTTTATGGATCTCTATCCGGGGGACGGACTTATTATATCAACTCCCACTGGTTCTACAGCATATTCCCTTTCTGCAGGAGGACCTTTGGTAGAGCCCGATGTGGATCTTATCATAGCAACGCCTATATGTCCGCACCTTTTGTATTCGAGATCCTTTATAACTACGGGAGACAGAGTTGTAAAGGTGGTAGTTGACGAGAGCTATGAATATGAAGCAATGGTAACCGTTGACGGGCAGAAGGGCTATGAGGTTAAAGGCGGAGATTTGATTGTGACAAAAAAATCTCAGCAAAGATTTCCTATGATAAGGCTAAACAATAAGAGGAATTTTTTCGATGTACTTAGAGGCAAAATCTATGACAGAGGAGAGAGCATGGGATAATATGAAGAACAAGAGACAGGCTAAAATACTTGAGATTATAGAAAATGAGATCATTGAGACTCAGGAGGAAATTGCACAAAGGTTAAAGGACGCAGGAATGGATGTGACTCAGGCTACAATTTCAAGGGATATCAAGGAGTTAAGGCTTATAAAAGTAATGACGGCTGATGGCCGCTATAAGTATGCTCCCTTTTCTAAAACCGAAAACGTTTTGTTAAACAGGCTTATGACGATTTTTTCAGAGTCTTATGTTTCATGTGACTATGCAAATAATATTATTGTGGTTAAAACTTTGCCGGGCATGGCTCAGGCTTCCGCATCCGCAATAGATTCTTTAAAGCGGTCTGAGATTGTGGGATCAATTGCAGGAGACGATACGGTGTTTATTGTCTGCAGGAATGAAAAGATTGCCCATGATTTTGTCGATAGGTTGAAAAAGCTTGCAAAGCCGAGTCTTGAAGGATCAAATATATTTGAGTAAAACAGAAATTCAAAATGAATTGAGGTTTTAGACGTGCTTCAACGATTGGAGATCGAAAACATAGCTATAATTGACAGGGTTGAGATTGAATTCGGAGAAGGGCTGAATGTGCTAACCGGAGAAACCGGGGCAGGTAAGTCTATTATTATCGATTCAATCAATGCAATCCTGGGAGAAAGAATGTCAAAGGAGCTTATCCGGACTGGACGGGATAAAGCTGTGGTTGAAGCTGTTTTTCATGTAAATCCCGACAGACTGTCCGATCTTTTTGAAAGCTTTGGAATTGAATGTGAAGAAGACGGTGCTCTGATTATTTCAAGGGAGTTTACCGCTTCAGGAAAGAACATATGCAGGATTAACGGCAGAATTGCAGCGGTATCCATGCTTAAAAAAATCGGGGAAAGGCTCATAGATGTTCACGGACAGCATGACAACCAGTCCCTTTTAAGAACCGAGAGTCATATTGAGCTTTTGGATTCTTTCGCAGATGACAAAATTAATATTCTTAAAGATGAGTATTTAAAGCATTTTGAGTCATACCGCGAGATTAAGAACAGGTTAAAAAGCCTGACCGGCGATGCCGGTGAAAGAGAGCGAAAAATTGATATTCTGAAGTTTCAGATAGATGAGATTAAGAAAGCCAAGCTAAAGGCAGGGGAAGAGGAAGAGATTGAGAAGCAAAGAGAAGTTCTTTTAAATTATGAGAAAATAATCAGCACCCTCTCCAATGCATATGAGGCCTTGGATTCCGGGGAGAAACTCGGAATATCTGCCCTGGACAGAATAAATAAATCGGTGAGCGACTTTTGTAATATTGAAGACTATGACGAGAAATTCAGTACATTAAAAAAGAGACTTGAAGCTGTATCTTATGAGCTTGAGGATATTGTATCGGAGATTCGCGATTTAAGGGACGGTATAGAATACGAGCCTTCTGTTTTAGAACAACTCGAGGAGAGGCTGGACGTTTTGTACCGCCTGAAAAAGAAATACGGGGACTCCATAGAGGGCATTCTGGAATATCTGGAGAATGCCAAAAAGGAATTGGATGAGCTGGTGAACAATGAGGAAATAATAAACAGGCTGAAAGAAGACCTCAAAAGGGAAGATGAAAAGCTGTATAAATTGGCAAAGGATATTAACAGTGAACGGGTTAAGACTGCCGGGCTGCTTGAAAATAGAATCGGATCGGAGTTTTGTGACCTGGAAATGAAAAATACCAGGCTCAAGGTAAATATTGAATTTGACGATTCAATGAATGACGGTGAGAGAAGGTATAACAATAATGGACTTGACAGGGTTGAGTTTTTGATTTCCACCAATGCCGGGGAGCCGCTAAAACCGTTGGCGAAGATAGCATCCGGCGGAGAAATGTCAAGAATTATGCTGGCTATCAAGACCATTCTTGCCAATGTCGATAAAATGCCTACCATGATATTTGATGAAATTGATATCGGAATAAGCGGTATTGCCGCACAAAAGGTGGGAGAGAAGCTGTGTTATATAGCAAAGAACCATCAGGTAATATCCGTTACCCATCTAGCTCAAATAGCATGTATGGCGGACAATAATTATTATATAGAAAAAGTAACAAAAGACGGCAGCACACAGACAGTTGTCTATTGCTTGGATGAAGAAGGAAAGAGAAACGAAATAGCAAGGATAATCGGAGGAGCAAAGGTTTCCGATATTGCCTTAAAGCATGCCGAAGAAATGCTCGATTATGCCAGAGAATTCAAAAAAGCCAACGGAAAAGGCTAAAAAACCAGTCCATTGCAGTATAAGTCTATTCCTGATTTACTGCTTGTCAGCAAAATAATAATCTTAACATAATTCTATTGTAAAAGTGTATTGAACCTTAATATAAACATTGCCGGAAAGTGAAGAAAAACACGGAAGAAACTTAAGATTTCTTCTATATTTTTCTTCACTTTCTTTCTATCGCAAAGCTTTCAATGTAGTTTTTGGGTGAATAAATAAGATTATTATAGGTTAACTTAATGTTAGCCATGAATTGATAAACTCATGGGGTTTTTCTTTATTCTATAAATTTTATTCTTTTTGATTTGGAATAAAGTTTTATTTTTTTGCTTTAAAGTAAATCAGGCATCAGGAGGTAATTGGTTTGAAATATATAAAACCCACTAAGAGAAAAGTAATCCTTTTTTTAGTGATATGCTTTGCGGTTATGACTATAACATATTTGAGAATGCTGTTTTCTCTTCCCAATCAAATAACGCTTTTTGAAAACAAGGAATACAATTACAATTTTAAAAGTCCTTTTCTTGTGAATCTTGAAGCTGAAAACGATGAAATATTGATTTTCGAAAGCAAGGATTCCAAGGTCAGCAATAAGAAAAACGGATTTAACGACAGTATCATGATAAAGGCAAAAAAGCTTGGGAGAACAAGCCTGAGCCTGAGATTGTTCGGGCTTATACCCATAAAAACAATGCAGGTGGATGTTGTTCCGTATAAAGAGGTTATAGCCTGCGGAAATACTGTGGGAGTGAAGATAAAAGTAGACGGAATTCTTGTCATAGGTTTATCGGATGTTGAAACCGTAAATGGAGAACGTTTGTTGCCGGCAAGGGATTCAGGACTCAAACCCGGTGA
>DAOOJC010000256.1:0-3517 GCA_035384905.1 Acetivibrio sp.
TGCCCAACAAAACAAAACCGGTGTTACTACGGCAAGTTTGCTCAATGTGCGACAGTCACCAAGTACTTCCACAGAGGTTATTGATCAAATTCCCAGAGGAGGAAAGGTTAGTATAATTGAAACCTCCAATGGCTGGCATAAGGTAATTTACAATAATAAGACAGGATGGATATATGGTGGATATGTTACAATAACTGAGCCGTTGCCATCAAATGAAGCAGCGAATAATCAGACCCTTGTTCCGGGAGTTGAATCGTCAAAACCGGATTCTTCAAATACAAACCCTTCCAGCAATAGTTCTTCAGGTGTAGTAGATGAAACATTATTGAATTCGTCAAACCCATCAAATATAAACAATCAAAACACTGTTATAAGAACCGGTACTGTTCAAGCTTCCATATTAAATGTCAGAAGTGGGGCAGGGACTCAAAACAGCATAATCGGTGAACTGGCCAGAGGAGAAACGGTTAATATAGTAACCCAAAAGGACGGCTGGTATCAGATTAAGCTGTCAAACGGTTCGACAGGATGGGTATACAGTACATATGTTATTGAAAATACATCAGTAACAAGAGGAGGGCATGATGCCACGATAGCTGTGCCTGATAATACTGTGGACAGCAATATTACCGATATACGCCAGCAGGTGGTGGAGTATGGAAAGAAATTTTTAGGTACAAGGTATACATATGGCGGAAATACTCCAGCCCAGGGATTTGATTGTTCTGGCTTTGTGAAATATGTATTTACCAATTTTAATATCAATCTAAATAGAGTGGCTGCAGATCAAGCAAAACAAGGAACCTTTGTTTCAAAGGACAGCCTTTTGCCTGGAGATTTGGTATTCTTCGATACCAATGGAGGGCATAATTACATAAACCATGTGGGAATCTATATCGGAGGCGGAAATTTTATACACTGCTCGTCAGGAACCAATAGAGGAGTAGTGATTAGTGAACTTATGACCGGATTTTATGCCACCAGCTATATGACCGCAAGGCGAGTTTTAAAATAATTCAAAAGTGTTTGCTTTCACAAATACAGCTAAGTAAGGCTCCTTTGTGTAAAGGGGCCTTTTTTGTGAGGTGCATAATGAAAAGACCCCTGGTGTTGTTCTGTTTGTCTTTAATTGCCGGGATTGTTTGTACAAATATAACCCATTCTTATCTTTTCGCAGTATTATCCTGCCTTGTTATTGCTCTGATTTTATTAGTTTTGCTTAACAATAAAAAAGGCAGTACTTTCGTACTTTTTGGAATGGTACTGTTTTATATTACCGGAGCTTTTTACTATCTTTATACTTTTAATCAAAACCTGTACAAGTTTGAAGATTATGCAGGGAAATCCGTTATTATTAAGGGTTATATTGATTCTGTACCCGATATAAAAGAGTCTGGAATTACTTATATTTTAAAGGTAGAGGAGATAGAAGCAAGGGGTGAAACCTACGGAAAAAAGAAAATTCAGGGAAAAATACAGTTGTCTATGCAACAGGGGGACACTCCGGTTCTTTTGGATTACGGAAGAGAAATAATAGTTTCGGGGAAGCTGAATCTTCCCAAGGGAAGAACAAATCCGGGAGGATTCGACTATAGAAGCTATTTATGCCATTCGGGTATTTCTGCCAAATTATTTGCTGCCGAAAGGAATATTCAACCCCAGGACAATGTTAAAGGGAACCTGATGGTCAAAGCCGGACTTTTTATAAGAGACAGGATAGTAAGGGTAATTAACAGAAGTCTGCCGCCGCAACAGGCAGGGCTCTTAAACGGTATGCTGATTGGCTACAGGGAGGGACTTACCGAAGAAGTGGAAGATGTTTTCAGTAAGTCGGGGCTAACTCATATTATGGCGGTTTCAGGGGCAAATATCGCCTTTATCATGCTTCCTCTGGTTTTTATCTTTAAGAAGCTCAGGTTCAAAAAGGCGGTTTCCAATATACTAATCATAGGCATTCTGATTATGTTTACCTTTATCACCGGTTTTGAGCCTTCGGTGCTGCGGGCGGTAATAATGGCAGTAGTTGTGCTCGTAGGACAAATAATAATGAGAGAGACGGAGATTTATACAAGCATAGCCTTTGCTGCGATTGTTTTGCTTTTGTACAATCCCGGGAGCCTTTTTAGCATTGGCTTCCAGCTGTCGTTCGCAGCAACAATTTCTCTTGTTCTATTCTACAAAAATATAAAAAACATGATAGACTTTAGCTTTATTCCTGAGTTTCTTGTGGATGTATTGGCTTCAACACTGGCTGCACAGGTCGGTGTGTTACCCATTACGGTTTTTTATTTCAATAAAATATCGATTGTATCGATCCTTTCGAATCTTATTGTATTGCCTGTAGTGGAGTTTATAACTATTCTCGGAGCTTTGATGGCGGTTCTTGGACAGGTGCATATCGGACTTTCAATTCTGTTAGGGTATTGTAACAATGCACTGTTGAGTTTTGTCCTTTTTGCTACAAAAGTAACGGCGGAACTGCCCTATTCCGTTGTAACCGTGTCCACACCTTCTGTCATACTTATCATTGTATATTATATTGCTGTTATTTATTACCTGTGGTACAAGCCGAAACATAAAGTAAAGCTTCATTTTAAATATTATGCTTTGGCAGGGACTTTAACAGCTGCTTTGATTATGATTAACCTGTTTTTGCCCAAGGGAATGGAGGTGGTTTTTCTGGATGTGGGTCAGGGGGATTGTGCCTTTATTAAAACCCAGGGCGGGAAAAACGTCTTAATTGACGGTGGGCCCGATTACGCCGGGGAGAACACGGTTGTGCCGTTTCTGTTGGATTATGGCATATCGAAGCTTGACCTTGTTGTACTGACCCATGGACATGATGACCATGCCAAAGGAGTTATTCCGGTTTTTGAGTATTTTGCCGTGGATAATATAGTTATGCCCGACACGGTCCTTGAAGAGAGACTTATTGGTGTTTATGAAATTGCACAGAAAAAGAATATTCCGGTAGAAGGCTGTGAAAAGGGGGATGTTATAAACCTTGACCCAAAAACTTATATTGAGATTTTGCACCCTAAAGAGGGTTCTTATATTGAAGAGTCCCCTCAAAACAACAACTCTTTAGTACTCATGCTTTGTTATGGAGATGTTAAAATATTGTTTACCGGGGATATTGAAAAGCAAGCTGAGGAATTACTGCTGAAAGACATAACAGAGCTTGATGCCGATGTAATGAAGGTGGCACACCATGGTTCTTCAACATCCTCAACAGAGGAGTTTATAGAAAGTGTGAATCCTGCAGTTGCGGTAATAAGTGTAGGCAGCAACAATTTCGGGCATCCATCCGATACGGTTTTAGACCTTTTCGAAAGTAAAAACATAGAGGTTGTGAGGACTGACCGGTGTGGTGCCATAGTACTGAAAACCCGTGGTGGGGATATTAAACTCAACACCGAGCTCAAGAAACGTTGACAAGGCTCATATAACATATGCGAAGAAAAATATGGAAGAAACATTGTAAAGCAAGTTGCAGCCACCTGTTAATGCGACGCGG
>DAOOJC010000257.1:0-3514 GCA_035384905.1 Acetivibrio sp.
GTTGCAGTTGGCAGTTTTGCAACTATTTTTATCTCATCAGGCTGATACACGGAGTATCCCGTTATTTTTTTCGAATCCCAGTCAAACAAGAAAGTCCCCTGTATCGAATCCAGCATTTCTGCTGTATAAGCAAACTTGATTGATGTTTTACCGATCTTCAATGCTTCAAACCCTATCTTGCAAATGATCCCGGATTCTTCAGGTTTTCCGCTTGATTTGTATTCATCAAGGTATAAATATGACTTTGAAAAGTTTATAATTCCTTTGGCAATATTATTGGATACAACCGTTAACGGTACATAATCATCATTCACAAGAATAGTTCCACCGGATGGAAATGTATCATTATTATATTCTTTTCCTGTTTTGGGATCAACTGCCCTAAACATTTTCGGATCATACTTAACATTAAGTTGGTATGCACTTAAATTACTAATATTTTTTATCCTGATTGTTGCAGTAATTATATCACCTATTTGAACTTCATTTTCATTCAAGTCAATTTCAATGTAGCTATTTACTGGCTTTTTTGTGGGTGATGGTGTCGGTTTAACTGTAATTGTCGGTTTAGGTGTTGCGGTAGGCTTTATTGTCGGTGTTTGTGTAGGTTTTTGTGTTGGTGACGTTGGTTTTGTCGTTGGAGTCGCTTCTACCTTTTTATTTATTAAAGCAGGCTGCTCTACTTTGTAGTCAGTTAATGTTTTATAATCCCAGTCTGATAAATAAGTTCCCTCAATAGCACCCGGCATCCTTTCCGTACCTTCGAACTTAATAGAAGTTTCTTCAGCTTTTAATACCTTAAACCCTATTTTTCCCAAAATTCCTGTTTCCTCGGGCACTCCGCTCGCTTTGTAACTGTCGATATCTGTATAAGCACCGCTAAAATTTATTATTCCCATATCAATGTCATTCATTGCAACCGGAAAGGGTACATAATCGTCATTTACAAGCACAGTTCCATAATCAGGAATCGTTCTATTGTTATAAGCTTTTCCCGTAACAGGATCAATCGCTTGCAATACTTTTGGATCATACTTAATATTTACTTGATATGCTGCTAAACCCGTAGTGTTTTCTACTTTAACTGCGACTTCAATTATATCCCCCACATCTGCATTTGTTTTATCCAATTCCAATGTTATTCTTGAAGTTTTTGCATATGTAATATTTGTGAAAAATGTTATGCATGTTGTTGTTAATATAACGATTGCCAATAACAAAGATAATACCTTCCTGTTTTTCATCAAATCCTCCCCCTTAATTTAAAACCTAAAGTTTGTTTTTCCCATACTAAAGTTTTTTTCCCATATTAATGTAATATCTGATCAGGCAACACCCCCATATAAATATTTATTTCATTAATTCTATTTAAATTGAAGAGAATTTATTAATTCTCTTTTTTATTGTCTAATACAGCACTTTTTCTCTGACACCAATTATATAACTAAAATAAATAAGCTACCATATCAATACACTAAACTTTAATGAATATTCAATATATTCATCCATTAACAACATTTATTGTCAAATTGATTTTTGAATAGCAAGACAAGGGCAGTACCAGGATTAGAAGTCAGCATAAGTAAATTCAATAACTGTGATAATGAATTTTGAGAAGTATAAAACTCATATTCTCTAAATAATACCTAAAAAACCCCTCTCTAAAACTAATAATCATTTATTAGCAAAAGACTAATGTATTAAATAATTGTCTTTTGTAATGTTTCTTGCATCGTCTATATTTGACCAATTATAAATATAATTATAATGTAATTTTACTAATATTTCAAGCTGTTTTGCTTATTAATGGATACTTAATTTAAATAGTTCATCAACGATAATTTTTTCTAATTTATAAATTTGGATGTTTCAGGAAGGCATCGAGCACCCATCGCTTTTGGTCATTTCACTTCGTGAAATCCTACTAATAAGAAAGCTGCTACGACTGAATTTAATTCGTAGCAGCTTTAGATTATATTATTTCATTTTTACATCAACCTTAACTATTCAAGGATTCTTATAAATATTTCTAACTCGTTCGGGTCAATGTAGTATACATGATCAAGTGCACCCTCTGCGATGTCCTTAAAGGCCCAGTATGCTTCTTCCACATCAGGGAACGTCTTCGGTGCTTCTTCTAACGGACCTCTCTCCAGTACTCTGTTAATTAAGGCAACACTTTCAGAACGTTTTATCTTATTCTCAGGCTTAAATGTACCATCCGGATATCCGCTAATGTAGCCCAAAGCAGTCAGCTTCTCAATATTTTCTTGTGCCCAATGACCTTTTACATCATCAAACTTAGGTTTGCTAATATCTATATTTGCCAGCTTTTCCTGTATAGCATTACCTTTTACTTTTATCACGAACTGCAGAACTACAGTCGCAAACTCTGCTCTGGTAATATTCTGATCCGGCTTGAATGATCCATCCGGATACCCTTTAAACAGACCCACTCTTGATGTAAATTTAATTGCCCATGCAGCCCAATGATTGTCTTTCAAATCGGTATAAGATCCCGTAAATTGTGAATCTGTATTTTCATTAGCACCTAATAACTTGGCAAATATTACAGCAGCCTCTGCTCTAGTTATGTTCCTCTCAGGTTTAAAGCTACCGTCAGGATATCCTTTTAAGTAACTCATGTGTGTTCCTTCCAACGGTGGTCCAGGAATTATTGTTGGAGGAACCGTTATTATCGGTGGTGTTGACGATGTTGGAGTCGGTGTCACAGTTGGCGTTACTGTCGGAGTTGGGGTATATACTGTTGGGAAATCCCCTCCACCGCCGCCACCGCCGCCAGAGGTATTTGTTGGCGTCGGTGTCGGTGTTGCTTTAGTAGTCGCCGATGGTGTTGCCGTTGGTGTTACTTCTGATTGTTTTTCCTTAATTGTTATGCCACCGTTAGCAATACTATAGTTTATATCTGCACCGTCAGCACCATTGAACAACGCTGAACCAACTATTTCTATCGAGCTCTTTCCTGCTTTTGCATTTTTATTTATTACGAATTTGATTACTACAAATTCACCGCTTACGTTTATACTCTCTAAGTCAGCAGCATCAAATTCAATTTTAATTATACCTTCTTCCTTTTCGATTCTCGTAGTGAGGGTAACATCTCCCTGTGTGAGAATATCCCCATACAGTATGGAATCAACATCCAATACGCTTGAATTGTACTTCAATTCAAAGCTGCACTTATAGAGACCCTCTGCCGGAACCCCTTCAAAGGTTACAGGTACAAGTACAATATCTCCAGGGTATCCTTCGACTTCGCCAACAGATACCTTAATTGTTGCCGGCTCTGTTTCTGTCGGAGTCGGTTCTGTTTCTGTCGGTGTTGGTACTGTATCCGTCGGAGTCGGTTCTGTTTCCGTCGGAGTCGGCTCTGTTTCTGTCGGAGTCGGCTCTGTTTCTGTCGGAGTCGGCTCTGTTTCCGTCGGTGTTGGTACTGTATCCGTCGGAGTCGGCTCTGTTTCTGTCGGAGTCGGCTCTGTTTCTGTCGGAGTCG
>DAOOJC010000258.1:0-3494 GCA_035384905.1 Acetivibrio sp.
TTCCTCAATACATTTATGTACTTAATCAAAAAAAAGAACTTAATCCTCTTTAAAAAAAACATAACCTCTGCTCCCTTCAATTCGAAATATTGATAGCCAGTTTTATCCTGATTTCCCGGTCCTATCTTACAAAATACAGCTTTTCTTTTTACAAGATTTCAGAGATACTACGCAGTATTTCAGGTCCTACCTTACAAAATAGAGCTTATCTTCTAAACCAGTTCCAGATTTAAAAGAGCATTATAATTATTATTCTTGGATAACGCCCTGTTGTATATTCCGATAATCACATCTGTAACCCCCTTCTTTTCCGAATTCTCCCCTACCTCAATATAATCAGGCTTAAACCCAATTAACATGCCGTTTTCTTTGCCCAAGGATTTAAACGGTATAAGTCTGAACCTCGACAGCCAACTGGAATCGGATACAATTCTGGTTACGCTGGTCAGATCATCTTCAATTGATTTGTCAAAGATGCTCTGTATTTCCATAGGCAATATATGTTTAATGGCATTAAACTCTACAACCACAACCGGTGAGTTGGTTAATGGATCATAAAGGGAGTTTCCTGTGTCGATCAGAGCTGACATATCGGTTATTTCATTTTCAAACGCAATTTTTAACGGTATCAGAAGCTTTTCCTTCGAAAGCCTTTGTTGAACTATATCCCAGAAAATCCTTATAATAATCCCTGCTGTTAAAATTGCAAAAAAAAGCGAGGTCCATTTTGAATTCCAAACATACACCATTCCATTTTTTACAAAGCCCCCTGATTGGTTGAAATAAAAAAATGCAAAGGCCGCACCTGCAAATATAAATGTTGAAACATAAAATATCACCATAGTCTTGATAAACGATACTAACTTCCGAGGAGAAAAAGCAATAGCTACAATCAAAAATGACAGAGCTATTTTCGCAGTAGTACTGTAGTATACCTTCATGTTGGGAAACAACAGCAGGATTACTACATACAGAGCACCTGCCAAAGAAGCCAAAAACAGCTTTAAATTAGAAGTCTTAATCTTTGCAAATTTTGCAGTTAGCAACAGTATAAGGTAGTTTATAACTACATTCTCCAGAACCAAAACATCAATATATATTTTCATTCTGTCGCCTCCTCACAAATTCCACAAACAAATAAATGCTCCTACCACAAGAAAATATCCTCAATAACATATATGCAAGAGCATGTTTTTTTATTATTGATTATACAGATAAATATATATTTATTTTGTCAAACCTCAGTGTAGAAAAAAGAAATCGTGTGACAAAATCAATTGAGTTTTTTAGGTAGGGGAGAAGTTATGAAAAATATTTCAGAAACTTGAGTTCCGCAGTCTAGAGCCTGACTTCACAATGTTTCTTTCATATTTTTCATAACTTGTCGTCCGGTTGAGGCAGGTATATAAAGATTAATATACTTCAACAGATAATAAAAAAGTGCAAGAGCATATGACAAAGAAACTCTTACACTTTATCAGCCGTTATTAATTCTTTAATTACTCAAAATAATTACTTGAATCTGTTTCTCCTTAAGAAGGTTGGTATTTCCAACTCGTCCGACGGCGTCTGGACAGAAGGAGCAGTCTTCTCTGGAGTTGATACAGGTGTCCTTTCGGCAACAACGGGCTTGTCTATTTTCTTTGCTACAGGAGCTCTGTCAAAACCTGTGGCTATTACGGTAATTAAAATCTCATCCTTAAGATTTTCATCAATAACCGCTCCGAATATAATATTCGCATCGGGGTCGGCAGATTTTTGCACCAGTTCTGCTGCCGTATTTACTTCGAACAGTCCAAGGTCGGCACCGCCCGTAATGTTAAGAAGAACCCCTCTTGCTCCCTCAATAGAAGTCTCTAAAAGAGGACTCAAAATTGCCTGTTTTGCAGCCTCCTCAGCCCTGTTATCACCGGAAGCCCGTCCAATACCCATATGAGCCAGCCCGGTATCCAGCATTATTGTCTTGACATCAGCAAAGTCAAGGTTTACAAGACCCGGTACGGCAATCAGATCCGATATTCCCTGTACACCTTGCCTTAAAACGTCATCGGCAATCTTAAAGGCATCAACGATGGAAGTCTTCTTTTCCGCCACCTGAAGAAGCCTGTCATTGGGTATCGTAACCAGAGTATCAACAGTAGTTTTCAGAGTCTCTATCCCTCTTTCTGCATGCTGCATCCTCTTTCTTCCTTCAAACATAAAGGGTTTGGTCACAACGCCAACAGTTAAAATACCCATTTCCTTAGCAATCTGTGCTACCACCGGAGCAGCTCCCGTTCCTGTTCCTCCACCCATACCGGCAGTCACAAAAACCATATCTGCACCCTTAATCGCTTGAGCTATTTCATCCTTGCTCTCGTTAGCAGCCTTTTCTCCAATCTCAGGATTGGCACCGGCCCCAAGTCCTTTTGTTAATTTGTCCCCAATTTGGATCTTAGTATTTGCTTTTGATAAAAACAAAGCCTGTTTATCCGTATTAATTGCTATAAATTCCACACCACGTAAACCTGCAGCTATCATTCTATTAACAGCATTATTTCCTCCACCGCCAACACCTACAACTCTTATCTGGGCAAACTGTTCCATATCGATATCAAACTCCAGCAATTTAAATCCCCCTTTTTTTCATTGGTAATAAACCAACCTTGATTAAATCACTTCTATGCTGATTTTCAAGATATTGTTCCAAATTAAATATACATGCTCACAATCATTCTCTCAATAATTAATAATATATTAATATTCGAGATTTCGCAAGAACGTATTTCGGGTATTTCATCCTATATTCAAAATCTAAAATATACATCGGTAAGAACGAAAAAACAATTATATTTATTATTTATAATAGTATTCAATAATAATTAAAATATGTATCGAAAAAAAGAACTAAAATGTTAAAATAAACCATTAAAGAGACCAGCTATCCTTTTTAGAATACCGAATTCCTTTTTATGCTTGTTTGGTTTCGTGCTTTTTGTGTCTTTCCTCCCTGACTTCATTCTGTCTGCAACATACCTCAAAATAGCAATTGAAGTCAGGTATTCCGGGTTAGTAATACCCAGTGGCCTATAGGCTACCAACCTTGCAGGCAAACCAAACACTTCCTTTGCCAACTCAACACTGCCGTCCATATATGATATACCGCCTCCAGCAAGAACAATCTCTCCGCTGAAGTCACTGAATTCGCCGGTTTCTTCAAGTTTTTCCTTGCACAGAAAAAATATTTCCTGTATCCTCGCCTCAATTATTTCGACCACCTGGGAAACCTTGATGGTTTTTTTGGTATTTCCATCAAGCTCATTTACCGATATTTCATGATCATTACTGATAAGTGATGTAAGGGCCAAGCCATACTCTCTCTTTAGCTTGTCTGCATCGCCCGATGATATTCTAAGCCCTATGGAAATATCATTTGTTATATGGTCCCCTCCTACAGGAACGGAATCATACAAAACTATGCTCTTGTTCTTGAATACAGATACATTGGTAACCCC
>DAOOJC010000259.1:0-3469 GCA_035384905.1 Acetivibrio sp.
CCGTGGCTAGACTTTCACTAGCTAGATTAGTGCCATGCCTGGCACACAGCATAAAGCCGGCTTTTTGCAAAAATCCAAAGGCCGGCTTTAACTTTACTAAAACCTTAATTAACGGTGAAGAAAATATGGAAGAAACATTGTGAAGCAAGTTATAGAGCCTGTTAATTCCCTTCTTTTCTTTTAAGTCGCTCTGCTCTCCTTATCTCGGCCTCTTTAAACATTTGCTTTTCCTCATCGGTCTCAAGAATAAGCGGTGGAACCGGTGCCGGATTTCCTTCACCGTCCAATGCTACAAAGGTGATAAATGCCTGGTTTGTTTTAATTACATCACCGGTCTTTAAATTTTCCGCGTATGCTTTTACGCAAACCTCCATGGAAGTTCTGCCAACCCATGTAAGCTTCGCCTTAAGCATTACTAATTCTCCCATTCGGGCAGGATGTCTGAAATCCAAGCTGTCCAATGCAACGGTTGCCACAACCTTGTTCGAATGTCTTGAAGCCGCCATAGCTCCTGCAACATCTATCCAGTGCATGAGCCTCCCTCCAAGAAGATTTCCCAAAAGATTGGTATCATTGGGAAGTACCAATTCTGTCATTTCCACCTGGGATAATCTCGGTGGTTTTCCGTAAAGGCTGTCCTTTTTCTCTTTTAAAATATCATGCATATTCTAATTTCCCCTTTTCTATCCATTTTCTATAACTCTGCTATCTGCAATCGGATAAAATCCCACTAACAAAAGCTCCTGGGCATCGAGCCCATTCGCTTTTTGGTCATTTCACTTCGTGAAATCCCACTAAATCAAAAAACGGCACCTTCCATGCCGTTATAATTACCTATTAATATAAATTCTATATCAGTTACCCAGGGAAATACCAACGGAGTTTATCAGGAAGTTTAATCTTTCACCATCAAGTCCCTTATTTATCTGAATTCCTTCTATGCTAAGGAGGCCAACAGGGTATACCGGAACCTGAAATATCTCTTCGAGATATTCACGAAGCCCTTTAAGCAGCGAGCCTCCGCCTATCATGTATATTTTGCCGACTTTTTCCCCGTAACACCTCTTCTCATAAAATTCAAAGCATTGAAAGATCTGTCTCACAATATCGTCAACAACACTTTTAATGCTTCTGTATATTACCTCCTGTGTATCTCCCACATTCATCTCCGGAAGAGTAAGTCCCTGAATCTTTTTGAGTCTTTCAGCTTCATCAATCTCTTTTTGCGTGTTGGTTGCAATAGCCTCGTCCAGATTACTGCTTCCTCTCAAAATAACCTTGTTAAATTCAAGTACTTTATCCCTCAAAATATTTACTATTGTGGTTTCCGATCCGAAATCAATAACCGCAAAGGTGTTCTGACTGAGCTTGCTATACCTCTTTTTCTTAAACCAGGTTTCGCTTTCTGAAACCATTATTTCCCTGTTAAAAAACTTTGCGGTACTGTTTGCCGGAATATCCACCGATACAGGTTTTAACCCCAGGCCAACCAATATATCTATATAGCTTTGAATAATGCTCTTTAAAACTGCGGTAACAAAAACCTTAACCTTATTAATTCCATCCTCGCGGAATTCTTTCAGTATTTTAAAATCTATTTTATGTGCATCAAGATCTATCGGCATACTCTGCGAAATAGTGGTCCTTACAAGATGGTTCAAATCTTCACCGGGAATTTTATCAATTACGAATATACGGGAAATAATATTGGTACCTGACATGACAATCTTGGCATTTTTAGCTCTGGTATTTATATCCCCCATTATCCTTTTAATCTCACTGGTCACTTTCTTTACATCTTTAATGGCACCATTTTTTATACACCCTTTCGGTGTAGCCACTATACCGAAATTCTTGATAAAAATCTCATTATTTCTCCCCAGTTCCACTTCAACTATTTTAATATTTCTGAAGCCGATATCAATACTGATAAGGTTGGTTTTAATGAAAGGTATTGTCACCATTTTATCTACTCCTTAAGCATTATTGGGATGACCTATATGTAAATATTATCATCCATGCATTTTAAAATCAACAATTAGTGTCAATTAATATTAAAAAAATGTAAACATACTATTTTTATATGCTGTATTTTATGACATTATTACAATGAAGGAATGAACTGAGAATGTCAACAACTTCTGTGTAATACTCCGCTTTAAATACTTTCTCCTTTACATGGGCTGAGTTTGGCATACCCTTAATATACCACGCGATATGTTTTCTCATTTCCCTTATCCCTCTCTGTTCGCCCTTCAAATCAATAAGCATACTCATATGCCTAATAATCATATCTATCTTATCTCTAACCGATAATTCGGTTAGTGCCCCCGTCTTGTTAAAAGAATTGATGACATTATTAAAAACCCATGGATTTCCTTGGGCTCCTCTTCCAATCATTACAGCATCGCATTTTGTTTCATCAATCATTTTTATTGCATCGTTTGGTGTGAAAATATCTCCGTTCCCTATGACAGGTATGCTTACAGCTTCTTTAACCTGTCTGATTATGCTCCAATCCGCTTTACCGCTGTAAAACTGTTCCCGAGTTCTCCCATGAACTGCTACTGCAGAAGCCCCGTTTTCCTGTGCAATTTTAGCTATTTCAACAGCATTAACCCTATTATCGTCCCAACCTTTTCGTATCTTTACAGTAACGGGCTTTACCGAAGCCCTGGTTACCTCTTTGACTATCCTTCCCACAAGTTCCGGCTTAAGCATTAATGCACTGCCTTCACCGTTTTTCGTTATTTTGGGTGTGGGACATCCCATATTTATGTCAACTATGCATGCACTTGATTCATTCAGACTTTCTGCCACCTTTGCCATAATACCCGGATCCGAACCGAAAATCTGCAAAGCTACAGGTCCCTCTCTTCTGTCTGTCATTGTAAGCTTTTTGCTCTTCTCATCATTATAGTAAATGCCTTTTGCACTTACCATCTCCGTATATACAAGTCCGCATCCCTGCTCCTTGCATAAAAGCCTGAAAGGTATGTCGGTTATACCTGCCATAGGAGCTAGAAAAACGTTGTTATCTAAGCTGACACTTCCTATTTTCATGACAACCTCCTACTATATATATTCTATCACGAATATCAAAATAAAAAAACAACAAATTGTATAAAAAATTAAATATTTGATCAGTAAACATAGTATAACCATGTCTAAAGCAAAAATAACAGTCCTCCTAATGTCCCATTGTCTTCATATAAATTGCAAGATTCGGATGCCGATATTTCTTTTTCCCAAAAAATCCAAAAAAGTAATCCTCGACTTAAATCAAAAAATGTAGTATAATATTAATATAGCATTATATTTACAAACATAAAGTAATAAGCAAAATCTCCTAAACTTTTTATCACTGCGTAATTAATTCACTTCTGTGCTTTATTAATATTAAGCCACTGAAAGTTATGATTGACAGCTCATAAAATAGTATTGACAATTATTATTAAGGAATTGTTTT
>DAOOJC010000260.1:0-3444 GCA_035384905.1 Acetivibrio sp.
AGGCTATAGGTTTTATAAAGGGAATAAAAAGTGATGTATTGGTTCTTGTGGACAATTGCTACGGAGAATTTGTTGAAAGCCTGGAGCCTATTGAGGTTGGGGCGGATCTGGCAGCAGGTTCGCTTATCAAAAACCCCGGTGGGGGTATCGCTCCTACAGGTGGGTATGTTGTGGGAAAGAGGTCATGTGTCCAAAAGGCGGCCTATAGGCTTACGACTCCGGGCTTGGGCAAAAAAGTGGGTTCTTCTTTGGATAATAACAGGCTTATGTACCAGGGACTGTTTTTGGCACCCCATGTTGTTGCTGAAAGTCTTAAAGGAGCGGTATTCTGTGCTGCAGTTATGAAGGAACTGGGCTACAGTACAAGTCCGCAGGTGCATGAGAAAAGGGGAGACATTATTCAGGCAATTAGATTTGATAACCCTGACAGCTTGATTGCGTTTTGCCAGGGAATTCAAAAGGGTTCACCTGTAGATTCCTTTGTCACTCCGGAACCGTGGGACATGCCGGGGTATGAAAGTCCTGTGATAATGGCTGCCGGGGCGTTTATTCAGGGGTCGTCCATTGAGCTTAGTGCGGATGCTCCCATTAAGCCGCCGTATATAGCTTATATGCAAGGCGGATTGGTTTTTGAACACGTTAAGCTTGGCGTTATGATAGCCATACAAAAGATGCTTGAAAAGGGAAAAATACAAATCTGATGTTTGAGGGTGAAGGATTTGGAAGAGATAAACGAAAGAAAAAAGAGCGAAAGTGAAACAAACGACAGAAGAAAAGGGGAAAGTGGAATAACCGGAAGAATAAAGCTGGGAGGTATAATTATACTTCTGTTTTTGCTTTTGTATATCCCATCCTTTGTTTTTTGGGTTTACAGCAAAAACATTTCCGTTGATATATTGAGGATGGGCGAGATTGAAGAATCCATTCCTGTTGATGCTTTGATTGTCAGAAATGAGACTGTGGTTAATTCACCTGCCGACGGAATAATTATAAAGGATATTGAAGAAGGTGAAAAAATCAGGGCTGGCAGCACAATAGCCACAATACTCAACAAATCATCGGAGAAACTTTTGGATGATTTGAAGGCACTGGATTTGCGAATTATAGAAGCCCAAAGGGAAAAGGCAAAAAATGATGGCTTTTTTGTAGAAGACATAAAAAATATTGACGGGCAAATAGAAGATAAGCTGATGATTGTTATGGCACAGGCTAGTAGCAACAGTATCTCGGAAGTTAAAAACATAAAGAAGGATATTGACGGGCTTATCCAAAAGAAAGCAACCATAACGGGAGATCTGAGTATTTCCGATGCCCATATTAATTCTCTCAAGGCTCAAAAGCAGGTGCTGCAAGAAAGCATAAACCAAAATAAAAGTAATATTGTTTCAGATATCCCGGGAATAATATCCTATGTGGTGGATGGGTGCGAAAGCTTTCTCAATCAAAATGCAATAAGCAGTTTAACCTCAAAAGACATAAAAAGCATAAAACCTCAAAACCCTGTAAAGAAAATGGATGATCTGGGTGTTGAGTTCAACAAACCCGTTGTTAAGGTGATAAGCGGCATAGATTATTATATTGTTTTTGCCGTTGACAAAAAGGAGGCCGAGGGGTTTAAGGTTGAAGACAGTTGGAATTTAAGGATTAACGATATCAACAGAACTATTGACGGAACAGTTATGTACAAATCCGATGAGACAGACGGAAAAGTCGTTATAGCTGTGAGGACGGATAAGGCTATGAGCGATACGGCAGCCTTAAGGAATATCAATGTGGATTTGATAAAAAACCGATACAGTGGGCTTGTAGTGCCTTTGAAGTGCCTTATTGATATTGATATGACGAAAATGACAGCTAAAATCGGATTGGTCAGGGCACAGCGTGCCGAATTTGTTCCTGTTAAGATTGTCGGAATAAACAATGAGTTTGCTATAATAGACAATGTCGATAGTAGCTATTATACGGGCGATAATTCTTCGCGTACAACTATAAGTTTGTATTCGAGTTATATAGTTAATCCAAAAAATATTGAAGAAGGGCAGATTGTAAATTGATGGACGAAAAACTTGATTTCATAAGAAGAAACCTTGATGCCGTAATGGAAAGAATAGAAATGGCAGCCCAAAGAAGCGGAAGAAGTGCTAAGGACATCAAACTTGTTGCAGTAACAAAAACAGTTGAACCGGAAAGGATTCTAAAAATTATCGATGAAGGAATTTTGGATCTGGGAGAGAATAGGGTTCAGGAATTGACTAAAAAATACGATATAATAAACAGGGAATGCAATTGGCACCTGATTGGGCATCTTCAGACAAACAAGGTAAAATATATTATGGGCAAGGTCAAATTAATTCATTCGGTCGACAGGATTGAACTGGTCCGGGAAATAAATAAAAGGGCACAGAGCCAAGGAATAACAGCAGATGTATTGGTCCAGGTAAATGTTTCGGGAGAGGAGAGCAAGTTCGGTGTTCCTTTGGAAGAAGCCCATGAACTGGTTGAACAAATGAGTATTCTTTCCAATTTAAAGATCAGAGGCTTCATGACCATTGCACCTTTTGCTGAAAATCCTGAGACAATTCGCTATGTTTTTAGTAAATTAAGGGACTTTTCTATTGACATAAGGAAAGAAAAACTTGATAATAGTAATATGGATATTTTGTCCATGGGTATGAGCAACGATTTTGAGGTTGCAATAGAAGAAGGTTCAAACATGGTTCGTATAGGCACTGCCTTGTTTGGCCAAAGAAATTATACATAATCGGAGCAATATCTTCTAAGAGGTGTTTTATAAAACAGCCATTTTAGAAGAATTGTATATAGTTATTTTACAAAAGATAAACAGGAGGGATTTACTATGTCAAAAATATTTAACAAGGTTTTGAACTTTGTAGGTTGGGAAACGGAAGATGAGGAAGAAATGGAGAATGTTGAAAACTTGAATGAGAAAGAAGAAGTTGAAAAGCCTCAATTTATCCAATCTATAAGCAAGAAAACTCAAAACAAGGTTGTAAACATTCATTCAACATCTCAGTTTAAGTTAATTGTTACGCAGCCACAAGACTTTAATGATGCCAAGGATGTATGTGACCATTTGAAAAACAAGAAACCTGTAGTTGTAAATCTTGAGGGCATTCAAAAGGAGACTGCTCAAAGAATAGTAGACTTTTTAAGCGGATCCGTTTATGCCCTTGACGGCAACATCCAAAAGGTTTCAAACGGCATTTTTATTGTTGCTCCATGTAATGTAGATATTATGGGAGATTTCCAGGAAGAAATAACCACTAATAAAGCTGTTTTTCCTTGGATGAGATAGTTGGAGGGTATAAATGAATGGTGCTAACCTGACAATTAAAGCATTGCAAGCATTTGACCTGTTATTGAATATAATTATGTGGTCAATTATATTGCGTGCTTTATTATCATGGTTTCCGATATCAAAAG
>DAOOJC010000261.1:0-3422 GCA_035384905.1 Acetivibrio sp.
TATATGCCACCGACTTTTTGGTCTTTACCCTTGGAATTCCCATTGCCTCAAACTGCAGATATGCCATGGTTCCCGTAGAATCCTGAGTCAAAGTCTGATCTATCCTTATGGATATTTCCGTGCCTGCCTTCATATCTCCGCTTATCAGATGTTCTTTAATAATTTTCTGTGCTAAGTTTAAACCCATTTGTGATTCCTCCCCGTTTATTATTTAAAGTGCCAGATCAAATATATCCGGTGCTATTTTTCTTACAATCTCTTCCAGCTCACTATCCCCTATAGCTGTAACCCGTCCGGTTTTATATTGTTCATCCACCCATTCCTTGATCTTGACCACTCTCTCGTCTTTTTTGTCGATTTTCTTGGAGCCCTCCAGTCCGAAAAAGCTGTTAATCCAATGTGCAATTCCGGCAAGACCTGATGATTGGTTTATTGCAACACCGACAGGGCGGTTCAAAATCTTAGAGGTATCAAATATATTGTAAATCTCCTCATCCTTCAAAAGACCGTCAGCGTGTATTCCCGCCTGCGTTACATTGAAATGCCTTCCAACAAACGGTGTCCTGGTGGGAATCTCATACCCGAGTTCCTTTTGATAGTACTCAGCGATTTCAGTTATAACGGTTGTGTCCATTCCGTCGGTGGTTCCCCTCAGCTGTGCATACTCTATAACCATTGCCTCTAAAGGTGTGTTTCCTGTCCTTTCACCTATACCAAGGAGTGAACAGTTAACAGAAGAGGCTCCGTAAAGCCATGCTGCAGCAGAATTGCTTACCGCTTTGTAGAAGTCATTGTGTCCGTGCCACTCTAAAAGCTCGCTGGGGAAACTTGCATGGTGCCTGAGTCCATATATTATTCCCGGTACACTTCGTGGAAGTGCCACTCCGGGATAAGATACTCCATAACCCAATGTATCGCAGGCACGTATCTTAATCGGAACTCCCGACTCCTCCATGAGCTTCTGCAGTTCAAGAGCAAAGGGAACAACAAAGCCATAGAAATCTGCCCTTGTAATGTCCTCAAAATGACATCTGGGTTTTATGCCCACCTCAATAGCACTCTTTACTATATTTAAATAATGGTCCAATGCCTGTTTTCTTGTCATATTTAGCTTCTTAAATATATGATAATCCGAGCAGCTCACCAAAATACCGCTTTCCTTAACCCCCATATCCTTAGCGAGCTGGAAATCATTTTTTGTTGCTCTTATCCAGCTTGTGACCTCCGGGTATTCATAGCCTCTTTCCATGCACTTATAAACCGCCTCTTTATCCCTGTCACTGTACAAGAAAAACTCGCACTGCCTTATTATACCTTTTGGTCCGCCTAATTGGTGCAAAAGATCAAAAAGGTGCAAAATCTGATCCACAGTATAAGGTGCCCTGGACTGCTGACCATCCCTGAATGTAGTGTCGGTTATCCAGATTTCGTCGGCAGGAAACATAGGTACTTTTCTGTGATTGAATGCACACTTGGGTATTTCGTCATAATTGAAAATATCCCTGTAAAGATTTGGTTCCGATACATCCTGAAGCGGGTATTTGTACTGGTTCTGTTCTAACGTGTTAGTCCGCTTATTAAACTCTATCATGGTTTTACCCCCTTTAAACCATCAAATTTACCTAAATTCAAAGCCTCCATCTTAATACTAAGATAGGGATTTTTTATTTTGCGGCATTTGTTTTGTATTTGTGTACGTGTGTATTTATGTATTATTGTATACACTCTCAGAATTCGTGTCAATATATTTTATTAATATCTGGGTGCATATTCTTATTCACATTTTGTGGGATCTCATCGATTAAAATTTCGAAAAAGTGTAAATGCCCGATGCCCCTGAAATTTTGCTTATTTAATGCATTCCTCTTGTATCAACAAAGTTTTGTTTGGTTACTCAAAAAGAAATATATGTAACATTTTACATATAAACTGTTTTAAACAATTTATTTAAAAAAGAAGGATTTTCTCATTTCATATCGAAAATAATATATATATGCACGTCTTGACAGGTTTCTATTCTCTTATTTTTAAGCTGGAGGGAAAGTTATGAAGAAATCCGTTTTTGGTTTTAAGCCTTTGTTGGGATTGTTTCTATTGATAGCTATTGCTGTAATGAGCTTCATAGCATCCTTGTTGGCCCAAAGGTGGCAAGCAGCAATTTCAGTTATTGTATCCAATATCGTAATATTATCTATAGTATCCATAGTTTTCTATGCTAAATTTAAGAAAGTAGCAAAAGAGTTTGAGAAAGAAGTCGACCTGGTAAAGCAAGAAGGCTTCTCGAAAACTATTAATACTGAAGAGCTGTATATGTTGCAATCTACAGCTCATGTTGTTAATGGATTGTTGTCGGATATAAAGGCTTTGATTAATAACTTTCACAATCTGTCAAGATCCATAATTGATGCTACAAAATCTGTAAGTTCAACAGCCCAACAGGCTTCAATAGCAATGGAGGACATTGCAAACACCATGGATGATATTGCAAGCGGAGCATCTGACCAGGCAGAACAGGCTCAACAGGGAGTTGAAATGGTTGACAATCTCTCCGAGCAGATAAACTTTGTGTATGAAAGTTATAACAGGATCACCGAAGAAACCAAAAAAATAAATGACCTGAATAATATCGGTTTGGACTCTGTAAGCATACTACGGGATAAATCCAAGGAAAACTATGAAACTGCGGAAAAGATTTTCTCCGTTGTTGAAAAGCTGACAAATACAATTAAAGATATAGGGCTGTTTGTCGAATCTATCGAAAACATAGCCGAACAAACAAACCTTTTAGCGTTAAATGCTGCTATAGAGGCTGCAAGAGCAGGCGAAGCCGGAAAAGGGTTCGCTGTTGTTGCTGAAGAAGTTAGAAAGCTTGCAGACCAAAGTAGAAAATCCACCGAAGAAATAAATATACTCATGCAAAGCATTCATGAAGAATCTCAATTGTCCATTAAGTCCATGGAGACAATGAAAAGGGTTTCACAGGAACAAAACGTTGCAGTTAACAAGACCGACAGTGCATTTAACGATATAGCCAATGCCATAACCTATATTGTTTCCAAGATAAACGAAGTAAATCAAGCCGTAACCAAAATGCAAACGGACAAAATCGAGGTTACATCTGCAATTGAGAACATTTCTTCTGTTTCTCAAGAAACTGCTGCCGCAAGCCAGCAGGTAGCCGCCACCACAGAACATGAGCTTAAGGCTATAGAGGCAATGAATGAATCGGCTAAAAAACTCGAGCAGCTTGTGGAAGAGCTTGACAGCAAGCTCAAGAAAAATGCTCATTTCATAGCCGGTGATGAAAACGATCAACCCCCAACAATAGAGACGTTTTAGATATGGAATAAAATGGGAATGTGAGAGTACATAGAGTAGAGAAATAATTGCTAAGAATTATTTCCCTCTCGTTGAACCGTACG
>DAOOJC010000262.1:0-3395 GCA_035384905.1 Acetivibrio sp.
TTCCGATGACGAACCCGGTTCCTTGCCGAACACAAGCACACCGTTATCATATACGGGAATATACTCAGACTTTACAACAGTCCCTGCCGAAAGCCCTTGATAAGAATAATCGCTTTTTGGATTTAAGGCAGTACCCTCCGGTGCTGAAATCCTGAATTGCACTTCCTTCTTGTACGCCGATTGCCCTCCGGGATATATTTTGGTTCCCGAGAAATCCACTTCGACATAATAAATATTATCTTTATATTGCTTGACATCGAAAAACTTTGCACCCTGATTATAGCTTGAGCTTATCTTAAGGTCACCTGCCGTGCTGCCGGAACTCAAAAACTCTCCAAGGTTCATGAAATATTTAAAGGATAAGTTTTCACATACCCTTGCAGGCCATCCCGACTTATTGTTGACCACCGCTTTTATTTCTATAAAGTTGTTCCGGAAGCATTTATTCCTGCTTCGACGTATATTTCATCATCCTTGACTTCCTCGATACCGTTAAATTTGGGGTCAGGGCTTCCCCCATAAAGTTGGTACATCTTTGCCAAAAGGCCGACAAAACCCGCATTATAGTCACAAGCCACTTCATTGTTTATATAATTTCCTATATCATCCGTGTATGCATCCGAAGCATCAGGCCCACCCACAAGGGCACCATAAAGGACATGCCTATGCTCGGAAGGTTCAGACTGGCTGTCTGCCCATGAACCATGAGCAGTTCTGTGATGGGGTTTTTTCGGCGGATTTTCACCGAAGCCTACGACAAAGCTTCTGCCTGTGCTTCCTAAGGCATAATTAGCCTGACTCTCGGCAAAATCCATATAAACCTTTGCCTTCTCCTTGTCACAATTCTCCCAATCCGAATAAACACAGGCAAGAAATGCGGTAGTAGTGGCATATCTCAATGCTCCCCATTGATCAAGCCACGCCAGACCCTTTGGAGTATATTTAATTCTTTCACCGTTATATCCGGTGGTCCACCAATCAAGGTGCCTTTCAATCGATTCTTTATATATTCCTTTATCGTTATTGATTTTCGCTAAAAGAAGAGTAGCACCATAGT
Organism: Acetivibrio sp.; assembly: GCA_035384905.1. Classification (GTDB taxonomy): domain Bacteria; phylum Bacillota; class Clostridia; order Acetivibrionales; family Acetivibrionaceae; genus Hungateiclostridium. The sequence continues at coordinate 1,058 of DAOOJC010000262.1, forward strand.
TTACATCGTCCCAGCACTGAGCCCATTTATATTTCGGTGTTGTTGTCTGAGGTTCGTAGCCCCAATTGCTGGAATAGCTTTGGGCCTTATCAAGATATGAAGAATCCTTGGTAGCGAGGTAAAGCCAAGCACCTGCCCAGGAAAGCTCATCATAAAACCCGCTCCAGGAATCATAAAAACCATTGGCCGCGGTATAACCTGTATCACTTTTGGCGGTATCCGCAAACTCAAACAGCTCTTTTGCGTGTTTTAAGCATTTTTCGGAATATTTCTCATCCGCATCTCTAAAAATTATTGATGCCACCGCCAATGCTGCCGAGGTTCCGGCTGTAACCGCCGATCCCGGCGAGGATTTATCGACTTTAAATGAAGGTCTTTCCATTGCCATTGCTTCTGCCGATCCCCACCATGCGTGGTCTGCGTGGGCATCCCCCACCTGATAATAATACACATCCGGCTCAGGGTGGCATTTTATGAAATAGTCACATGCCCATCTTATGTTATTGAGCATGTGGTTATACTGTCCGCTTTGTTTGAAGGCATCCTCATATTCATATACTGCCCAGCCCAGCATAGCGGCCGAATAAGACATGGGCAAATTAAACTTCACATGATCTCCTGCATCATACCACCCACCGGTAAGGTCGATTCCTGCATCCTTACCGTCATCAAGGCCCGAATCCCCACGCCAATTTAAGCGAAGGCTTGAAGGATCGAGTTTTCCCGACTTTTGACACTCGTAAAAGAAAATAGCCTTCTGCAATGCTTCACCATAGTTATAATCACCGGTTGCAGGAGGCTGCTTCGGAATTTCCTCCTGAACCAGGTATCCGTCGTTCTTATCCTTGCCATTATTGTCAGTCTCTGTAGATTTGTCCTTTGATTTTGAACTGGAGCTTGTTTTTGGACCGGACTCATCCGGAATATTTGAAGTTTGCTGTCCCCAGGGTCTTGTAAGAAAAAAAGCCGTACCTAAAATTATGAGAACTATAAATATAGCAAAAGCTGTTTTCCTTCGTTTCAAACAGTTAATCAACTGCATATAGTAATCTTCTCCCATTGATATTATTGTCCATCTATCAGTTTATTATATCATATTGTATCGGGAGAATTTACATAAAAAGTGATGATAATTTTTCCGTCCCGAATCATAGGAATAACGAGCATCCGACAATATAGTTACCGGGATTTTATATTTTGCCGGAGTCTTCATACAGTTGGAGCATGCTTTTTAAATCCCTTTCCGCGGCTTTAGTCTATGATCTTACTTTTCTACATCATAACCCTGGTCCTCAATGATTTCTATAATGGTTTCAAAATTAACCTTGTCAGTATCATATTCCACTAAAACCTTTTTGCTCTTGAGATCTACATTGACACTGTCAACTCCCTCCAGAGACCCGACAGATTTTTTAATACTGTTTTCACAGTGACTGCAGGACATTCCGCTAACCGTTAAATTTGCTATTTCCTTAGACATACGTCAAACCTCCCGTTTGATTTATTTCTATCGCTGCATTCAAACCTAATAGCCACAAGTATGCCTACAACTATCACAATTATCATCGTTGTTGAAGCATTTTATGCTATTTTCTTATTTTGCTCCAGTCTGGCTTCCGCACCATTAGAATTGTATACTTGTAAATTTTGAAATGAATCCATCAACGAGTCTCCAACCACTCCTGCAATCACTGCAACAACCAAAATCCGATAACCAGTTTTGCTGATATTTTTAAATTATAAAACCAACGCATTATGTAATCCTACTTGATTTATATTGCATTACTTAAGCCATCCAGTTCTTCTTCCGAAAGCAACTTCTCACAATCCAGTATCAGCTTAACATCATTTCCGGTTTTGCCAATACCTTTAATATACTTATTTCCGCTCTGGTTTATATCCGGTGGTACAACAATATCTTCACCCGGAATGGACTGAACTTCTGAAACACTGTCTACAATCAGCCCAATAAGTATATTTTCAGCATCAATAACAATTACACAAGTCCTATCATTATACTCTTTAAATTCCTTTTTAAATCTTAGTCTCACATCCATTACAGGGATTATCTTGCCTCGCAAATTGATTATTCCTCGAATATGCTCCGGCAATTCGGGTACTTCGGTAATAGGTTGAATCCCTATAATTTCTGTCACATACTTGATCTCAATTCCGTAGTACTCCTTCCCTAGAGTAAATGTTAGAAACTTGTCCTTCTGTGTTTCCTCTTGCTGTTCCAGCAATGCACCTCTTAACACTTCAGACATTTTTTCACCTCCTTGTACGATTAGTCCTCTTATTTTATCAGTGGCTTTTGCCACTGTTCGACCCTGTTAAC
>DAOOJC010000263.1:0-3375 GCA_035384905.1 Acetivibrio sp.
TAACATGTTTGCACCGGAGGATTATCTAACCACAGCGGATGCAATTACAATCATTATACGGGCTTTGGGATTGGAGGGACTTGCACCTTCAACAGGAGCGGTTACGGTCTTCAGAGATAATGAGGATATTCCCGAATATGCAAGGGGTTCGGTTTACGTAGCCCAGAGGATTGGTCTTGTGCTTGGGGATGAAAAGGGATATCTCAAACCGAGAGAATACCTGACTAAAGCGAGGGCTGCAGTAATTATCAATAAACTGATAAATTATATGAGGGATGATTTAAAGAAGGATTACCGGGAAAGGATAGTGAATTATTAGCAATGAAATTTTATAATAGAAAAGGGGAATTAACGTGACGAGAAAATCAATAAAAATGACACTGGTTTATTTAATCGTCTGCTCCCTCTTAATGTCCGGCTATGTTTTTGTACAAGCGGCAGAGGAGCAGGTTGGAGGTTCAAAGGATTCGGATTATATTGAAAACGTTATGGACATGGTGCTCGACAGGTACAAAGGAGAAGTAGACCGTCAAAAGCTATTGGAAGGTGCCTTGAAAGGATTGTTCAGTACTATGGATCCCTATACCACCTTTTATACGAAGGAAGAGGCCGAGAGCTTTATGGTAAGCATTAACGGTACTTTTGTCGGTATAGGAATTGCGTTTTCAGAGGTTAATGGAAAATTCGTTATAGAGTATGTATACAGTTCTTCACCGGCAGAGGAAGCAGGTCTTAGAGCAGGCGATATAATAATTGAGGTGGACAGAAGAAGCATGGTGGGACGTTCCCTTGAGGAAATCAGCAATTTTCTGCTAGGGGAAGAAGGTACAAATGTTACGGTAGGTATACAGAGAGGCGGCAATTCGGAAATAATAAGGTATGAGCTTACAAGGCGTGAGATCAAGATTGAACCGGTTAGTTACAGTATAGATGGCAAAATAGGGTATATTAAGCTGGAGTCTTTTAATTCAAATGCATGCGAAGCTGTGGATAAAGCTCTTGACCATATGAACAAAAACGGTATAACAAAGATCATACTTGATTTAAGGGATAATCCGGGCGGAGAGGTGAACCAGGCTGTTCTAATTGCCCGAAGGTTTGTGCCTGAAGGTTTGATTACGAAGCTCGACTTTAAATCGGAATCCATGAAGGACGAAAGTTATTATTCATATTTAAAGGAGCCCAAGTATAAGCTTGTGGTGCTGGTGAACAGAAGCAGTGCAAGTGCTTCGGAGATTCTGGCTGGTGCAATACAGGATACCAGTGCGGGGACATTGGTGGGTACAAAAACTTTTGGCAAAGGAAAGATTCAAAACCTTTTCCCCATACTTACACCTGAAGCTTCCGATAAGTACGGGGAGGAACTCGGTGGTAGTATTGTTGATGCTCAGGATTTGTTTATAAAAAGCGGTAAAAGTCCCAAGGAGGATGAAATTATAGGTTGGATTAAGATAACAACGGGTGAGTATTATACACCTAACGGAAGAATGATTGACGGTGTGGGCCTTGAGCCGGACGTGTATGTGGAGAACCCCGTGGATGTCAGCATGGGTATAGCCTTAGAGAGGATTGAAAAACTCAAAAAAGTAATAAAGCCAAGCTTGAACGATGAGAACGAGGAAGTATATAATGCCGAAAGCATCCTTATGTTTGCAGGCTATGATGTGGATAAACCGGATAATATCATGGATGAAAAAACCGTTCAGGCAGTAGCAAAATTCCAAAAGGATTGTGGAATGTATTCTTACGGTGTACTGGATTTTGCAACACAACAGGCACTGAATGAAAAGCTTGACGAATTACTTTCAAATAAAGACATGCAATATCTGAAGGCTGTAGAATTACTATCCGGTGAGCAATGAGAACCTTTTGAAACAAATTAATATAGGTACAAAGATACTATGAAAATGGTTATGACGCTCTATATAAAGAGAAACCGTTTTTCAGTATAATAAAACTATAAGCGAGAGTGCTTATAGCCGATAATGGACCCTGGGATAAACAGAATGTTTTGCACATAAGTTTGTCTTTAGGGTCCAACTATTTTAGGGGTGATGAGTTATGAAATTTAAAAACGTTATAAAAAACAATAAAGGTACAACTATGGTGATATATGTGGCTGCTATTTCGGTTCTTATTGGCTGTGCATCCATATCGGTGGATATAGGTCATATCATGCTGGAAAAGGCGGAGATTACAAAAGCCGTTGATGCTGCAGCATTGGCCGGAGCTCAGGAATTTGCAAACAATGAAGGAAATCCTTATCGTGTTGCCTGTGATTATCTGGAGAAGAATGGTGTCAGTCCTGATGAGGCGGATATAACTATTTTGGAAGACGGTATCAGTATATTGGCCAACAGGGAAGTAAATTACTTTTTTGCAAGGATACTTGGATTTGAAAAAGGAGAGGTGGAGGCAGCAGCTGTTGCCAGAGCACTTCCTGTGATAAGTGTTGACGGAGGGGTAAGACCTTTTGCAATAGAAGACCAGCCTTTGCTTTATGGGGAAAGATATGTCCTTAAAGAAGGCGGAGGAGACGGAAGCAATGGAAATTATGGGTGTTTGGCCCTTGGGGGAAACGGGGCATCAAATTACAGATACAATATTTTATACGGATATGATGGAGAGCTGGAGGTCGGGGATTATGTAAATACCGAACCGGGAAACATGAGCAATCCTACGAAATCGTCGATAGACACACTAATCAGGCAGTGCAACCATGCCCCAGAATGCACTATTCACAGTTATGATCCTGACTGCCCTAAAATAGTGACGGTTGTTATTGTTGAAGACATGGATGTAAACGGAAGGGGCCCGGTTAGAATATGCGGATTTGCATCTTTCTTAATTGAAGAGGTGGCAGGACAGGGAAATCAGTGCCAACTGGCGGGTTATTTTATTCAGAATGTTGCACAGGGCGAATTGTCCGAGGGTCAGACCGATTATGGATTAAAGGGCGTTAAGCTCATAAGGTAAATGGGACAAACCTTACTTATGGAGACTGTATTGGTATACTGCATAATTTCATCTTTGAAAGTTAATAATTATAGAAAGCCTGTAGATCAATGAAATTAAAGGATTTACAGGCTTTAATGTTTTATGACTTTTTTAAGCATTTTTTGCACGGAGAATAATACCAATAGAGCTATAGAATTCTAAGAAAAATGTAAAATTATAAATTGACTATTGAAATATTTGTCTGTTTAGTATAAAATTTAACATGATAATATCTACAATTTGTAATTCAAGGGTTAATAAACGATTTATGTATATTATTTATAGAATGATAGTATAACTTTTCGGTAATGGCATTTGAGGTAGTTATTTGTTGTGGGCAATACTTACTTGAATGTTTCTTTTTCAGCTTAATAAATT
>DAOOJC010000264.1:0-3374 GCA_035384905.1 Acetivibrio sp.
TGCACCGTACTATTCAGAAAATAAAGCAGCTGGGGAAAAAAGCTGCCGTGGCATTGAATCCTGCCACACCCTTAAGTTCCATTGAGTGGGTGCTGGACGATGTGGATATGGTTTTAATTATGTCTGTAAATCCGGGGTTCGGAGGACAAAAGTATATAGAGGGTATTACCCGTAAAACTGAGTCGCTTAAGAGTTTAATAAAAACCCGGGGATGTAATATTGATATTGAGGTAGATGGAGGAATAGACACCAGCAATATTTATGATGTTACCAAAGCCGGGGCAAATGTTATTGTATCGGGATCTACAATATTTTCCGCAAAGGATACTGTTAAGATAATTAAGGAACTCAAAGAAAATGCTTACAGGGAATAGGACCGGTGAAAATTATGTATGCTGTTGTTGTTTCCAGTGGGAGTATTATTGATTATTCATACTACGATAAACTGTTCCATGAAGCAGGGTTTATTGTTTGTGCCGACGGAGGTGCCGCACATCTTAAGAAGATGGGAATTGTGCCGGACGTCCTTGTGGGGGATTTTGATTCTATTGATGCCGGGCATCTTCAATACTATCGCGAAAAAGAAGTAGAAATATTTAAATACCCGGAAGAGAAAAACATGACCGACACGGAGCTTGCTGTAAATGTGGCAATTGACAGAGGGTACAGGGATATTGTCATTATTGGGGGAACGGGCGGCAGACTCGACCATACTCTGTCCAATATTCTTCTCTTAAAAAAGATGTTAGACCGTGGTGTTACGGGAAAAGTTGTGAATGAGCATAATGAGATTTTTCTTACAGCCGGTAGTGCAGAGGTTATGGCCAAGGAGGAATACAACTTAACCCTGCTGCCTGTGACTGAAAGGGTTGAGGGAATTACCACAAAAGGTCTGTATTATCCCTTAATGGGTGAAACCATTGAAATGGGATCGAGCAGGGGTGTGAGTAACAAGTTCGTTGCCGGAAAGGCACAGATTTCTATTACTTCGGGAATACTGGCTGTTATAAAATCCAGAGATTAGCAGCAGTTCAAGATCATTGAGGTACCATCTTATTCTAACCGTTTCACTTCGTGAAATCAGTTTAAATAAAAGCTCTTGGGGCATCGATATACCATCTTTTTTAGTCATTTCACTTCGTGAAATCCGCTTAAATAAAAGTTCCGGGAGCCTCGAGCCGCCATCGTTTTTTTGGCCATTTCGCTTCATGAAATTTACATTTAAATAAGCACCAGGGACAAAATACCCTGGTGCTTTTTAAAAGGAAAGAATGGAGTAAATATCATCGATTACAATACTAACTTACGTAAAATAACACGCTTAACAATAGTTACATCTGTGGAGTCTATTGATCCATCATTATTTGCATCTGCGGCAATAAGACTTTTAGCGGTGTCATCACTTGGAAATTCTTTAAGTTTCCTCATAACATACCTCTTTAATAAAGTCAGGTCTGTTGAGTCTACCACGTCGTCCAGATTAATGTCTCCGCGTTTTACATCCGCCGGTGAACTGGTGGGTGCAGTGGGGGTTGGAATATCCTTCTTTGTAGGAGTAGGTGTCGGAGTATTTTTCTTAGTAGAAGTTGGTTCAGAAGTGTTGGGTGGTGGGGGAGGTGTACCGGGAACAGTACCGTCCGGTTCTTCTCCGAATATCAAAACTCCATTATCATATACTGGTATATTCGGAACAATTTCTTCGTCATCCATAATTCCCTGATATGAAAAGTCGTTGGCATTATTCCAAGGAGCACCGCCAGGTGGCTGTATATTGAACTGGACTTCTTTCTGATGGTCCATGTTGCTTCCGGGATATATTTTTGTGCCTGTCAAATCTATTTCTATATAGTAGATGTTTTTCGAAGCATCGTAAACTTGAGGCTTTGAAATAGTAGCTGCATTGGCAGCAGTATAAACTATGCTGGTGCTTATATCAGCCGGGTCAAATCCTGCAGACACATATTCCGACAGATCCATATAGTATCTGAAGGAAAGCTTGTCACACATCCTTGCCGGCCATCCCGATTTGTTATAAAGGAAGGATTTAATAGCCAAACTGCTTCCAAGGCTTGCTTTTGCTCCAACATAGATTTCTTCGTTTGTTATTTCTTCTATAGCCATGAAATTAGGTATGGGGTTACCTCCATAGAGGTCATACATCCTTGTGAGAAGTCCGACAAAACCGGCGTTATAATCGCAGGCAACCTCATTGTTTACATAGTTTGCAACATCATCAGAATACCCGTCACTGGAATCCGGTCCACCAACCAATGCACCATAAAGAATATGTCTGTGTTCTTTAGGATCCTTCATTGTGTCACACCATGAACTGTGAGCGGTTCTGTGATGAGGACTCTTTGGGGGATTGGTACCGAAGCCGCACACATAGCTCCTGCCGGCACTTCCCAATGCGTAATCTGCCTGGCTTTTCGCAAAATCCATGTAGGTTTTTACCTTCTCAGGGGAACATCCTTCCCAATCGGAATAAACACAGGCTAAGAATGCTGTGGTTGTAGAATGCCTTAATGCACCCCAGTCTGTCAGGTGGGCTAAACCCTTGGGAGTATATCGGATTTTATTGCCGTTAAAACCGGTTGTCCAATGATCAAAATGTCTTTCAATGGTTTCTTTATAGAAAGTGTCATTTGTAATTTTTGCTAATAACAAAGCTGCACCGTAATGGACATCATCCCAGCAGTGTCCCCATGAATAGGCAATGTAAGGGGTTTGGGATTCAAGACCCCATTCGCTAACATATTGTTCTGCCTTGTCAAGATAGGTTTGACCGCCGCCGGCAAGGTAGATCCAGGCACCTGCCCAGGAGAACTCATCATACCAACCGCTGTGGGATGTATAAAAGTTCAGTGCAGCAGTATACCCTTTATCACTCTTGGTTGCTTCTGCAAAATCGAATAGGTCTTTAGCATGCTGGAGACACAGAGCGGCATATGACGGGTCAGAATCCTTGAATACAACTGCTGTAGCTGCAAGTGCTGCAGCTGTTTCTGCAGTAACGGTGGAGCCGGGGTTTGACATGTCGACATTATAAGACGGTCTTGCGGCCTGAAGGTCTATACATTCGGCAGGAACCCACCACCTATGGTCATAATCACCGTTTCCCACCTGATAGTAGTATACGTTCTTTTCAGGGTGGCATCTGATAAGGTAATCGGATACCCATTTGATTTGATCCATCACATAAGTCAATTGACCGCTTTTTTCCAGAGCATCCTTGTACTCATAAACTGTCCAGGCAAGCATGGCTACTGTATAAGCCATGGGAAGGTTGAATTTAACGTAGTCTCCGGCATCAAACCAACCTCCCTTAATATAGTCTTATTTTCTTCGTTTATCTTTACTTTTCACAGTATTTC
>DAOOJC010000265.1:0-3362 GCA_035384905.1 Acetivibrio sp.
ATAGAACATATTTCCAAGCAACTTAATGTCCGGCTTATAGATATAAGGAAGGCATTCCTGGATGCAAAAAATCTGATGGAACTGTTATGCAGAGACGGCATTCATCCCAATGAAAAAGGGCATGAAATCATAGCAAGCTGTCTCATAGAATATATATCCGATTACAAAAGAGAAGTTTTACAAGGAGCTGTTTAACGCATTATATTGAATGAAAAGGCAATATGGGATATACTTTTTTTATGAAAAAAGTATGCCTGCTTATAATTTGCCTTTTTATATTATCCTTTATACTGACAGGTTGTGACAACCAGCCGTGGATTAACATGGTTGACACTTTAATGCAGGGTGATTACAGAAAAGCCAACAAACAGTATGAGAAAATTGAAAAGAATTATGTATATGCGATGAATACATCGGAGTATGTCTATCAATATATTGAAAACATAGTTACATCATTCAAACAGGACAAGACCTCATACGAAACCGCGGAAAAGAAACTGAATCTTTTTTCGCTGCTGGAAATGCCGCTGTATAATCTGGAGGATGCAAAAAGCGAAGTTGAAAGAATACAGGCATCAAGAACAGCCTATAATCAAGCAAGGGAGTTGTATCTTGCCGAATTGTATTACGATGCCCATAATAAGTTCAAGCTTGTGGAAATAGATGATTCCAGAAACTATGATAAAGCTCAGGAATATCTCTTAAGCATTGTATATGTGTTGCTTTATAGAGAAGAATACTATAAGGCTGCCGATGTCATCTTATCGGTGGATATAAACAGCAATACGGTACCCAAACTTGCGGAGTATTCAGTAGATCTGGCGATAAGACTTCTGTATTACAAGGATGATATGGATAGAGCTTATGAATTAAATGATAAATTGATAAAACTTCTTATACGCATGGAGCCCGGCGTTAAAGACGCAATTAAGGAATGGTCAAGAAAACTGGAATCAATTTATTCCCGTCCGGAATATGCGGCGGTGTGTATTTCTTTCCTTTCGGACGATATGGAAGACATGTTTTACAAGTTGGAGCAGACCGATTTACGCCTGGAGACACAAAAAACCGATTATGCATTTATTATCCTTAAATCCATCCCTGTTCGTCAGGATACTATAGGGTATATAGCCCCCAGAATGACCGAAATTCTGTATCAATATATCTCACAGGGCAAACCTGACTATGCTCAGTCGGTAGTAGATATAATCTTTTCGGAGATTGATGATGACCGGATGGTTAAGTCTTTGGTGACCTATATACAGGATAATATTAAGAATAAAGAGTATCTCAATAAGATAGATATGACTGTAGGAAGATAGGTTTCTGTTGACAATAGACAAAGTGGTGTATATAATAGGAAAAGTCTCTAAAGCCATGCCGAAGTGGCGGAATAGGCAGACGCACAGGACTTAAAATCCTGCGGTCGAATAGACTGTACCGGTTCGACCCCGGTCTTCGGTACCAGTATGCCGCGGAGTAGAGCAGTCCGGAAGCTCGTCGGGCTCATAACCCGGAGGTCAAAGGTTCAAATCCTTTCTCCGCAACCAATAAAGAAAACAGCCGTGCATATTGATGGCTGTTTTTTTTATCTTAAAATATAATCAAAACAATAGTTGTAGAGTTATTGACATATTTAGTATAAAATTATATTGCGAGGTGAAATAATGGAAATAAGGGAAATTGAAAAAATAATAAATGAAAAGATATCTCCATATTCTCTCAATGAAGAAGGCATATCAATTGTTTCAAAATTAGTGAACAATTTTTCCTTTGAATTGTTAAAAGAATGTATTGATACCGGAGTTAATGCATATTTTAGGTTTGACAAAGAGGGGAATTTAACTGAGGAATCAGTTGATACCTTTATGAAAAAACTTGGTGGAATTGCTTACAACAGGCTTAAAACTCCTCTTGATAAACAAATATTTTCCATAAAAAATAGGTGTTGGCATAAATTTCCTGATTGGAATACTGATAAAGCGAACGATATCTTGATAAGATACATTAGTGCACTTAAAAGTAAAGGTCTTACAGAGGAATTGATTATTAATGATTTACAAACTGATGTGAGTAAAATGTGTTCGCAATCGAGTGACTGGTCTGATTGGTCCTCTGGTATGGAATATTGGATTGATAATATAAAGGATTGGCCAGATGAAGACAGTGTTGCCATTAAGCATAATGAATCAATAATAACTAATGATGTTATTGAAGGATTTTTACATAATTCGCCAAATATGCAATCTTTATGTAAGCAAATTAACGCAAGTTATGAAAACAATTTATATGACTGCACAGCAGTTATCATGCGGCGTTTGTTAGAAAATCTTCTTATTCTTACGTATGAAAATAAGGAACTTGAAGATGATATTATGGATGAGAGTGGGAGACACTATTTGCCCCTAAGTGATATCATAAAAAATGCTGAGAAAAATCCTAAACTTCATTTATCCTCGAATGTGCGAAAAGATATGAGTTTGTTTAAAGATCTTGGTAATGACTCTGCTCATAAGATACGATATAACTCAACTAAGCAAGATATTGAACCGCATATTATAAAATATCGTACAATTGTTAGAGAATTGATTAAGAAAGCCGGATTATAATAAATACACAAAACCATCAAAATATAACAATAAAAGAGCAAATTATTTTAACCGCTTTCTTTATGCAAAGATACTTTATTTCCTTTAAAACAAAAGGGATGAATTTAGCAGTAAAAATATTTAATAAAAAAGCTCCAAGTTTGACTCAGAGCTTTTCCTGTATTTTTTGTTTATCACTCATTTTGAACGTGTTTCTTCAAGCAGTTGCATAAACTCCTTCCCTGTTATGTTTTCTTTTTCTAAGAGATATTTTGATATTCTTTCCAAAGCATCTCGGTTATCCTGCAGTAAATTGAAAGCATTCTGCTGACATTGAACAAGTATACTGCTGACCTCTTTATCAATTAATGCACCGGTCTGTTCCGAGTGATGAGCTACATTGCGGCCGTCCAGATACTGATTTTGTGTGCTTTCCAGTCCCATAGGTCCGAACTTGTCGCTCATACCGTATTGGGTAATCATACCCCTTGCCAGTTTGGTTGCCCGTTCGATGTCATTGGATGCACCGGTACTTACTTCTCCGAATATAAGATTCTCGGCAGCTCGTCCTCCCAGCAGGGTGGTAATCTGAGCAAGAATCTCCGATTCGGTCATAAGATAGCGCTCTTCCTCCGGCATACTCATTGTATAGCCCAGACTTCCCATAGTACGGGGAACGATAGTAATCTTCTGAACAGGTTGGCTGTTTTTCTGAAGGGCGCTGACCAAAGCATGTCCTACTTCGTGATAAGCTACCATCTCACGTTCCTTGGG
>DAOOJC010000266.1:0-3341 GCA_035384905.1 Acetivibrio sp.
CAACCAACTAGCCTGTTCAAGTATGTCGCCGGCTTTTTCTTTTTCTTCCTCTTTAAGACTTCTATAGTCGAGATATGGAGCATAGCCGGCATTTCTTTTATTGCCATTGCAGTCTATCTCTACAAAATGAACCTGCTTTGACACTATCCTTCTCTTACCGTTTACATCTGTACAGGCATCCTGTATGGAGTTTTCAATATAAAACAACACTCTCAACTCATTACTGCTACCTGTCTCATCTACAAGTATAGACCCCCGCTTCAACACATCCGCATTTCTTTCTCTTATTAAATCTATTACTGACTCAAGCAATGGATGGCCGGGACAAATAAAAGACGCAAGAGGTTTACCCTCTACATTGATAAGCTCTTTTTCAAAACATACTCTCTCATACCTAGATAACACCGGCTCTCCTAGTCCTATAACTCTATCACGGTTTCGAATCACAGCAGGCACATGAGTAATTTCATATCTTCTGGGTTCTCTTTCCCTGATAGTGCCACCCAGATACCTAAATGCACTAATAAAGAACGATTCGATAAAATGTGGCTGCAGTCTTCTTGCTTCAATCCTCTCCATTTCTTCCCGGATTTCCATGACTTTTCTTGCGTCCATACTGTTTTTCGCAAGAGCTCTTTCTTCAAAAAGCTTTTTCAATTGCTCCCTGTCAAGAGAATTGTCCAACACTTTATGAAGACGTGCTTTTACTTCCGGTCTGTCCCCATAGCGGATAGCTTCAATAAGAAGCTCTCTTAGCGGCTTGTTATCAAATGTTATCTTGCCAAGAATATCAAAGACCCGTCCGCCTAGGGCTCTTCGTTCCTCTTCCAACTTTTTTAGAAGGCGCTGGAATACTTCTCCTTCACGGGTCTCATCCGCAACCAAATTCCAACAATGGCAGACTTCTGTCTGCCCAATTCTATGAATTCGCCCAAATCTTTGTTCCAGTCTGTTAGGATTCCAAGGAAGATCATAATTAATCATCAGATGTGCACGCTGAAGATTTATACCCTCTCCGGCGGCATCGGTAGCCACCATGATGCGTACTTCTTTGTCCTGCGTAAATTTTTCCTGAGCTTTCCTCCGTTCTTCCCTCAACATCCCGCCCTGTATGGTCACTACCGCTTCCTGTTTGCCTAACAGTGCCCGGATTTTATCCGCAAGATAGTTAAGTGTATCCTTATGCTCGGTGAATATGATAAGCTTTTCCCGGTTTTTTTCTGAGTCAAACATTCTCTGGTCATCCTGTAAGAGTTTAGACAGTTCATCCCATTTCCTGTCCCTGCCACTATTTCTTACTTTATAAGCCATCGCCTCAAGTGCCCTTAATTTCTCAATTTCTACCTCAAGTTCCGCAATGGTACGCGCAGCTGTAGCCTGATCGACAACTACTTCTTCTATATCTTCAACTTCATTGCCAGGTGCGTCTTCAAGTTCCTCAATATCTTCACTTGACAGCACAGGACAATCAAAAATCCGATTTGCGGCATCCATTCCCCTTTTTTTAAGTTTTTCCTCGTTAAGTCTTTTTTCCAATCTCTCACGCCTTCTTCTAAGAGATTGGTAAATAGCTTCAGGAGAAGATGCCAGTCTCCTTTGAAGGATGGTTAATGCGAATCCGACAGTACCTTTTCTGCCGTCGTTTTCGAGATTATCCGCCCTATTAAACTCTTCACGCACATATTCCGTAACTTCTTTATAAAGCAATGCTTCCTCATCTGAGAGCTTGTAATTAACTGTATATGCAATCCTTTCTGGGAACAGAGGTGTACCATCAAATTTTAACAGTTCTTCCTTAACCATCCTACGCATAATGTCCGACACATCTGTTGAATGATAGCCCTCCCGGAACTTTCCTTCAAACCTGTCACCATCTATAAGGGCCATAAAAAGCTGGAATTCTTCTTCTTTACCGTTATGCGGCGTCGCTGTAAGCAAGAGGAAATGTCTTGTGATGCTTGACAAAAGCTGTCCAAGCCTATACCTCTTGGTGTACTTCACTTCTCCGCCAAAAAACGAAGCAGACATTTTATGGGCCTCATCGCATACAATCAAATCCCAATCAGTCATTCTAAGCTTCGCCTGGATATCCTCATTTCGTGCAAGTTTATCAAGCCTTGCTATACATAAGGGTATTTCCATAAAAACATTTCCCGTTCTTGCAGATTCAATCCTGTCATTTGTTATAATTTCAAAAGGCAGCCCGAAACGCCTGTCCAACTCATCCTGCCATTGTTCGGAAAGGTTGCCGGGAGTCACAATTAAACACCGTTTAAGGTCGCCTCTTATAAGCAGTTCTTTTATTAATAAACCTGTCATGATTGTTTTACCGGCGCCAGGATCATCAGCTAACAGGTAACGCAGGGGCTGCCTCGTCAGCATTTCACCATATACAGCTGTAATCTGGTGCGGCAAGGGCTCTACCATTGAAGTATGTACAGCCAAATATGGATCAAATAAATGAGCCAACTTAATCCTATATGCTTCAGAAGCCAGTCTAAGCATCTCCCCATCAGCCGTAAAGCTCCAAGGCAGACCGGCTTGAACAATCTCAAGCATGGGTTCTTTATCTCTATATATCAATTCGCTGTTCACATTGCCTGAATCATCTTTATATGTCAGTTCAATTGCAACGTTTCCTATCCATTTTGCATCAATAACAGTAACATTACCATTAGGCAAAATACCTTTTACAACTGTACCAGCCTTTAAATCCTCAAGCCGCGCCATGTTTTCACCCCTTTGTTACTTTGTAAGAATCATTTTCTTCTATCCGTTTTTGACCTTGCATCATTGGGTTTCTTGGCATCCTTTGGAATTGCCCAAATATTTCCAAGCCTCGTTGCTCCTTGAATCCGTCCATGCGCACATAAAACCTGCACTCGGCGGACGGTAATATTCCATTTTTGGGCAGCTTCTTTTGCGGTCATATACTCCATTATTTCACACCTCTAAAGTGTATAATTACCCAAAAATATTATATTCGTAAATGCGAATAATTTCAAGGAGAGTTACTATTCTCCATCATAATCTTTACATCCATCCTGTCTCCTCAACCCCTATGAAAAAAGGCCGTTATCTATTCTGTCAACTCAACCCTGCTAATTTTGGAGTTCAAATTTTACCTCAAAAATAATCGTCGATTTGTTTCCATGTACGTATTTTTGACCTTTAGGTTGAGTAGACAACTTGGATGTACTTCCGGAAACCTAGTAAAATAAAGGCTTACAGCCTTGACATCAATACTACCGTCTCCACATGGTATGTCTGTGGGAACATATCAAACGGTTGGACGGAGAGTATTTCGTATTTCTCCTTGAGTATTGCCAAGTCTCTTGCAA
>DAOOJC010000267.1:0-3317 GCA_035384905.1 Acetivibrio sp.
CCCGTGGCTAGACTTTCACTAGCTAGATTAGTGCCATGCCTGGCACACAATTAAGCTGTGAATAACCAAAAAGTTATCCACAGCCCTTGCCTTTATCTTTCTCCGAGTTTTAATCCGGGCACGGCATTGAGAAATAAATCGGATGTTTTGCCTTTTATAAATTCGTAGTAAGCTGCAGCACCCACCATTGCTGCGTTATCCGTACACAGAACAGGTTTGGGATAATAAAACTCAAGCCCATGTCTTTGAGCCTTATTAAGAAGTTCACTCCTTAAAAGCGAGTTGGCCGCAACTCCCCCGGCTAAGGCAACCTTCCCGGTTCCCTTGATTTGTGCCGCAGAAATTAGATTGTCCGTAAGAACATCCACAACTGCAGCCTGGAAGCTTGCACAGACGTCCTCAACCCTATACTTCTCGCCTTTTTGCTCCATGGTGTTCAGGTAATTCAAAACTGCAGTCTTAAGTCCGCTAAAGCTGAAATCCAGACTCCCGTCCTTAAAAACAACCCTGGGAAAAGCAATAGCACTGCTGTCCCCATACTTAGCCGCCTTGTCAATCAGAGGTCCTCCCGGATACCCCAGTCCCACAGCCCTTGCCACCTTGTCAAAAGCCTCCCCAGCCGCATCATCCCTGGTTTTTCCCATAATTTCAAACCTGTCGTAATCCTCAACGTATACAATATGGCTGTGTCCCCCGGAAGCAACCAGACATACAAAGGGCGGTTCTAAAAGGTTGTGCTCAATATAGTTTGCCGCAATATGTCCTTCAATATGATGAACTCCAATAAGGGGCTTGTCCAGTGCAAACGCTAATGCTTTGGCTGCCGACAAACCTACCAAAAGGGCCCCCACCAGTCCGGGACCATAGGTCACCCCAATGGCATCCACCTGGTCAAAGGTTATGCCCGCTTCCTCAAGGCCTTGGTGTATGACCGGTATTATCAGCTCAACATGCTTTCTTGACGCTATTTCCGGCACCACACCACCGTACTTCTGATGAAGGCTTACCTGAGACGAAATAACATTTGAAAGCACCTGCCGTCCGTTTTTCACCACCGCAGCCGATGTTTCGTCACAGCTCGACTCTATTCCCAATATAATAATATCTTTCATTTAAACACCCGCTTTTAAAAAATTCACAAATATATATTATTATTTTAATCCGGTTTTGTAAACAATTATCGGGTGCATTGAGCTACCATCACTTTTTTTGTTAATTTCACTTCGTGAAATCCCATTAAAAAATGTGAAGAAGAATGTTCTAGAAACTTAAGTTTCTGAAATATCTTTCTTCACATGAATTATCTCTACATGATTAATGATGCACCCTTTCATGAGATTAAGTAATGGTTTATGCCCCTGATGCACTGAGCATATTAACCGCATTTTTCTGAATGGAAATACCCTCCGTTTCGCCTTCCTTCTTTCCAAACACCAGCTTCATAACCTCGTAAATGTCTTTAACGGGTATCACTTCTATATCCATGTTTTCAAACATCTCCTGCCAGTTTTCTTGTGCAATAATCACTTTCTTAATTCCTGCATTCTTTGCGGCTTCAATCTTAGCCGATACACCTCCCACCGGTTTAACCTTGCCCCTTATGGAAATCTCTCCGGTCATTGCAATCTCGCTGCTGATGGGAAGGTTTTTGATCGCAGAGTATATGGCAGTAGCTATTGCAATACCTGCCGACGGCCCGTCAATAGGTATCCCTCCGGGGAAATTCAAGTGTATGTCATAGTCTTCATAGTCTATATTCATCACTTTCTTTAATACCGTTAGGACATTATCCACAGAAGACCTTGCTGAACTGGTCTTCCTTAATTTCTGTCCCCTTGTATCCATTTCTTCCTCTTCTACTATCCCTGTTATCTTCACCCTGCCTTTTCCCCTAGCTACCTTCATGGCACTGACCTCAATATCAATTACAATACCAGTGCAGTTTCCGAATACAGCAAGACCGTTTATACAGCCTACCTGTTCTTCATGGATTACCTTCTTGTCAATTCGGGGACTGTAATGACCAAACTCAATCACCCACTCAATGTCTTTTCTTTTTATCTGGCTTCTGCCTTCAACCAGTGCAACCCCTCCGGCAATCTGCACAATATTAACGGCATCTCTTCCGTTTTGAGCGTATTTTGCCACAAGCTCGGAGCAACCGTCCTCCATAGAAAAACCGCCCTTCTGTGCTGCGTTGCTGCTGATTTTAACAATCTCGGAAGGCGTCAATGGCCTGAAATATATCTCAACACACCGGGACCTGATTGCCGGAGGAATCTCATCCGCTGTCCGGGTCGTAGCACCCACAAGCCGGAAATCGGCCGGCAAACCTTTTTGAAATATCTCATGGATATGATATGGAATATTCCTATCCTCCGAGCTGTAATATGCACTCTCAAAGAATACCCTCCGGTCCTCCAATACCTTTAGGAGCTTATTCATCTGTATGGGATGAAGTTCTCCTATTTCATCAATAAATAATATTCCACCATGAGCCTTTGTTACAGCTCCCGCTTTGGGCTGCGGCACACCGGCAACTCCGTATGCTCCTGCTCCCTGGTATATCGGGTCATGGACAGAACCAATCAACGGGTCTGCAATTCCCCTTTCGTCAAACCTTAGTGTTGTTGCATCCATTTCAATAAATTTCGCATCCCTTTGGAAAGGAGATATGTCGGTTTTCTTTGCCTCCTCAAGTATCACTCTGGCAGCAGCGGTTTTCCCCACTCCTGGCGGACCGTAAATTATCACGTGCTGCGGATTCGGTCCGCACAAGGCTGCCCTTAAGGCTTTAATGCCCTGACTCTGCCCCACTATTTCATCCAGCGTAACGGGCCTTGTTTTTTCCGATAGAGGCTCTGTCAGCTTTATTTCCCGCAACTTTCTCAGCTTATCCAGCTCTTTTTTCGATTCCTTTTCAATTGCACTCTTATTGCCCTGCTGCGATTTATATAGATTTAGAAAGTACAATCCTATTATAATTGAGAAAAAAAGCTGTATGATAAAAAGAGTGGTTGTAATCATTGTTTGTCCTCCCCAAAAGATCTATATTTTTGCGTTCTTCATACTGTTTAAATTATTGCCAGGTTGGTGGTTCTAATCTGTGAAACCCCTCTAAATCCTATGTCCTGATGCTGTTTACCTCATTTTATATACTTCGCCTTTTTATCCTGCATATTCATAGCTTAATTTAAAATGTTGCATTTATAGTATTTACTGTGTTAGGTATTTTATCCTGATATTTAAAAAGATTTTTTCGAAACAAAATGTTATTCATATTTAGAAAATACTATATACTTCTATTCTACAAAACT
>DAOOJC010000268.1:0-3316 GCA_035384905.1 Acetivibrio sp.
TGTAAAGCACATTTTTATATATGGTTTTACAATTATCCAACACCAAGTATTTAGAACCTGTAAACGTACTTTCAGGCTTTGTGCCTGAAGGCAAGCCAATAACCCTGAAGCTGTCTGAAGTAATTACACTGTTGGTCTGCTTGAAGGAAATAAACATTTTTCCATTATAGTCCTTGATTCCTTCCACCGTCACTGTTCCTGCTTTTGAACCCACATCCGTAAATACTGAGTTTGGAACAAACAGGTCATAAACATCATAATATGATGTGTTCTTACTAGTATTTCTAAGTACTAAAAAGTAATATTTCCCATCTTTCTTTGCAACTGTAACTATATTGTTTATATCGTCTTTACTCCTGAATTGAATTGTTCTGCTAAGGTCGATATCAAGGTCTTTATGCAAAATTCTGAACTCAGTCCCATTGTAACATGCAAAGGGCTTACTGTTTCCCGCTGAACCAATAGCACTTATAAAAAGAGTATTGTCTTCAATTATCGACTCTTTAATAATAAAATCATCCTGCAACAATTTCGGAGTCCATGAGGATTTATCAAAAACCAAAAGAGAATATTTTCTAAGGTCATTATACTTGTTTATAACTAATTTGTCATTAAAAATTTCATATCTGCCCATCGCAAAGTTGTCTTCAATCAGATAGATATTCCGGCCGTCAAACCTATATAGGCTATCCTTCTTTCTTGCCCTGTCATATCCGTGCAGCAATAAATTGTTATTAAACTCGACCTTTTCCTTTATTTCAAAATTACTTATCAACACATCAAATTTCCCGTTTCTATATGTTACAAGGTTGTTTGTATCATTTTCCTTGTCAAACAGGGTTATAAGGAGACCACCATTATAAGTGATAGCATTTTTTATTTCATTTCCGTCAAGAGAAATGGACTCTATCTTACTTCCATCGTATATATATACCATTGGAATTCTCCCATTTTGATCGTAGAAAAGAACCGTACCTGTAGAAAACTCCCCTATCCTGCTTATTGTTATACTTTTCTCATCGGGATCCCAGTTAACAAAAGAGCCCGAATTCTCAGCCACAAATCTTAAGGGCACTACAGTTCTTGATTTTACAATTTCCGGTGCAACATCAAGGACAACCTCTTTTCCATCTACAATTGCCTTTTTATTATTTATTTCAAGCTTTATGACATTTCCCTTGTATGTTGCCGTAATTGTTTTAGTAGCATCGTCCCAGACGATATCATACCCCAGTTCCTCAAAAATCGTCCTGAAAGGAACCAGCGTTCTTCCGTTAACAATATAAGGAGCAACCTCCAACTTCTTAGATACCTTTTTAGAAGTGTAATTATTCTTGTTAATTGTAAACTTCAAATCAACAAAATCCGTTGTAACAATTTTTCTCGTCTCGTCAGTCTCCTCTGCTGAAGATACCCCAACAAAGCCCCATGAAAGTAGTGCAATAAAAGCAACAAAAATCAAACCTTTTCCAAAACACTTTGCAAAATGATTCAACAACATTTTTCCCCCTCCTGATTAGAAAATAAATAAGACATATCATTATACATTATAACATTAAATTAAACAATAAACTTATAAGAAAAATGTTATCATATCAGAGTATTCAAGTCAATCCCAAGAATGTCATTAATATCTTTGCATAAGATTATTATTAACCGCCAATAATATTTAGCATAGGGTCCATGATGGTCGGGCGAAAACTGTTATAATGTCAGAAAAGGCTTTATAATGGTCGGCTAACGGCTAATACCGGGTTAATCCTGTTGATATTATAGCCTGTTATTAGCCGGCAGGAAGAGTATTATATGTCCTGTAAGGCTATACTGCAGCACTAAATGTTGCAGTGTGGTTAAAAGGGATGTATAGAAAAAATAAAAGCGAAGGACCTGTGGTCACATCCGCTTTTATCTTAATATTATTGTTTATATTATTCTTCTGCCAATTATCCATCCTATTATATTGTCAAGTAACATAAGGCAGTTTATTGATTTTCTTCAATATGTACCTTTTCATCAATGATAGGTCTGTTGAATTTATGTCACCATCAAGGTTCACATCCGCTGCCTCAGTATTGATGTTCTGGAGTTTACGCATTATATACCTTTTCATCATTGTCAAGTCTGTTGAATCAATATCACCGTCATCATTGATATCACCATATTTGACATTGCCTTCAGTAGGAGTAGCAGGAATGTCAGTGGGTGTTGGATCAATCTTCTTTGTCGGAGTAGGTTTAGCAGTAGTTGGAGTAGGATTACCTGACAAATTCCCTATAGACACACCATTATTTCCAAGAGGTACTTTATGATCCAAACCGATAAATTTACCGTCTTCAGTCTTCCACAATGTAGGATATAAATAATTATCGTATTTGTTATCATTCCACTTGAGGTCTCTTCCTCCGGGGAATGGGGATCCTTCGTCCCTTGTAAACAATCCGCCGGTATCTGCCGAGTCTATATTGATGCACCAGAAAGTATGGTGTAATTTGAATTTGTTTTCAATAATATAATCCCTCATACATCTCAAATATTTTTTATTGTCGTCAAGAAGCTTGTCGCCTCCTTCTGTCATACCGCCCCACTCACCTATCAATAACGGAGATATTCCTTCTTCCATTATAAATGCCCAGTTATCTCTCCAGCATTGCTCATAAAGTATTTTTTTAGCTTCTCTATCGTCAGCGGTTGTAAAAGGCCCCTTAAACCATTCCTGCTCATATACCAATGGACCGTAATCGTGCGGAGAATAAACGAGTTGGCTTTGATATTTTCCAAGATCTATAGGATAATCTCTTACCCCTCTTAAATTACCGCCCCACCAGTTGCCGTAGTAATCATTATTCCCTGTCCATGGGCTTGTGTCAAAGGTCTCGTCATCCCATATACCGTCTTTAGGATACATTTCAATACCTTCAACAAATATCAAGGCATTGGGGTGTACGTTCAGTATTGCCAATGCAGTTTCCTGAGCTACTCTCTTCCAGTTATTCGGATGATTGGAATCATCCCATATAGCACTCTGTGCTTTAATTTTTACATTTCCGGTATTGGTATGAGGTTCGTTTTTAAGGTCATAGCCAATAATCGTATCATCATTTTTATAATAATTGGCAACCCACACCCACGCTGATTTGAACACTTCTTCCGTTATGGTACCGTTATACCAGAGAGGATATGTATGTCCCTGATTATCTGTTGTTGCACTGTGTACATCAAGTATAACCTTGATTCCCACTCTTTTGAAATTTTCCAGCATAAAATTAAACAACTCAAAACTGTTTAATCCCGCTAAAGCCGGGTTATTAAAGCTTGT
>DAOOJC010000269.1:0-3306 GCA_035384905.1 Acetivibrio sp.
TAAGGATTCATTGAATATTATAAGAGAGCTTATTGAAAACCTGGACCTTATAAATATCACTTTTTTATTGGCTTCCCGGTATGAGGTTGAGGAGTTCAGTGGCACTAAATCATTGAAGTATCATACTTTAAAACTTAGGACCCTGTCTAAAAGTGCAGTAAAACAGTTGATGTGCAAATTGCTCCAATGTAAAAACATTGATAAAAACCTTCTGGACGCTGCTGTGAAGTTTACCAACGGAAATCCCTTGTACATTCGAGAATTTATTCAAAATATTAAAAAATCCGATACATTCCAAGTGGTTGAAGATGTTGCAGTTATAGATGCTAAGACAATTACATCCCTTCCTAACAATATCCAGAATATTATATTGGCAAACTTGTCCGAGATGAGTGATAAGGAGAGAAGATTACTTGAGGTTGCATCGGTTATCGGCAGGGACTTCAGCCTTACGATATTGAGTGCAATTCTTGAAATGGGAAGGAATGAGGTTAACGACTTGTTGAGGCTCCCTGTACACATGAACTTAATTTCCCTGAAGTCTGCGTATACCTCCTCCGGTGTTGTGGAGAAAGTGTTTGTGTTCAACCAGGACATGGAGAGAGAAGTTATTTATGATAGTATTTTAAACAAGGAAAAGAAGGAACTGCATAAAAAGATAGCGGAATTTATAGAGGAGAAATATGCCCGGGAATTGGAAGAGTATTATGAGATTCTCTTCACTCATTTTCATAAGGCCGGACAGCTCAAAAAGGCAGCGGAGTATAGTTTTAAGACAGCCATAAAAAACAAAGACAATTTCAATTTCACAAGTTCACTGGAATACTATGACCGTTTTCTCCTATTGGTCAAAGAAGAGGACGATGATCAAATCAACCCCAAGATATTGGAAGCCTATAAAGACATGGGCTACATAAAATTTATAATGGCTGACTATGAGCTTTCCATGTTTTATTTAAACAAGGCTTTAAAGAAAGCAAAGCTTTATGATGATATTTACTCAATCCGGATAATGATTGCAGCAGTTTATAAAGAACAGGATATGTATGAGGATGCCCTTAAAATTCTTGATGATATTCAGCTTAAAATAAACAAGGAAAATACACTTTATGGAAGACTTTTGCAGATGAAATGCAGCATATTGAGGATTCTTGGCAGTACGGAAGCACTCACTTTAGCCCAAAAGTCCGAGAAGCTGCTCATAAAAATGAAGGATTATGAAAACCTTGCCGAGACCATGAATCAAGCCGGAATAATATACTATATCCGGGGAGATATAGCCGATGCCTTATTTTGTCTTGACAAGTCATATAAATATGCTGAAAAGGTAAATAACCTTGCTATCATGACCAAGGTGTCGGGGAATATGGGTGCATTTTATCATGCTATCGGTATGATTTCAAAAGCACAGGATTTTTTAAACAGATCCATTAGCATCTCCCAAAAAATATCGGACCAGCAGGGGTGCGTGGCAGGAAGTATAAATCTTGGGATACTTTATATGGACAAAGGTCTTTTCAATGAGGCTGAAACTTTGTTCAACAAAGCATTGGAGAACTCCCGTGAAATATCTTCAAGGCTTAATGAAAGCATAGCAATAACCAATATCGGTGACATATTATATGAAAGAGGCCTTTTTGATCAGGCAATATCCCACTATAACAAATCTCTTGAAATAGCCCGGGAGATTAATGTACCCTTAGGAGAAGGAATAAATTACCTGAGCATTGCGAAACTTGATTTAGACAGAAATTTGCTGGACAAGGCAGAAAAAATGCTTGGTATTGTATTGAAGATTTTTACTGAAGTTGAGGAAATGTCCTATTTATGTGATTACTACAGGTACATGGCAATATGTGAGATGAAAAAAGGAAACCCAGAAGATGCGTTGAATAATTGTGATAAAGCTATTGAGATATCCCGGGAGGTTAAGAGCAATATAAGAAGGCTTAAGGCAATAAGAATAAAAGCAGGAATTCTTGCCTGTATGGATAAAAATGAGGAAGCCATTGAACTGCTTTCGGAATCAATAAACATGTCTCATCAGCTTGAGTCAGACTATGAAGCAGCCAAGGGATATTTTGAAAGGTTTAAATTATACAGGAAGATGGAAGAAATGGATAAAGCCGCGGTTGATATAAAACTGGCTAAAGAGTGCATTGGAAAGGTGGATGACTGCAAATTGAAAGAGGTAATTGAGAAAGCCTGATCTCAAGGTACAGTGGCAAGGATGAATAAAGATATTCCAGAAACTTAAGTTACGCAAACTAGAGCCGTATCCCTAACTCTTTTATTTTTTTGTAAACAAAGGGGACTGACATTTTTATGAGGGATGCGGTTTGTTCCACATTTCCGTTGCACATGGACAGAGCTTTTACAAAGAGTTCCTGCTCTTTAAGCCTTATATATTCTCTGTAGGTATAAATCTCCTCAGGAGCGGTTTCGATTGGAGGGACGGCTTTTTCAAGTTTGGATAGATCAATCCGGCTGTCCTTTGAAAAGACAACGGATCTCTCAATGAAGTTTTTTAATTCCCGTACATTTCCGGGCCAAGGATAGGAGCAGAGCCGGGGTAAATCTTTTTGAGTCAGAAGCCTCACGTTCCTTCCCAATTCTTTTGAATATTTTTCTATATAGAAGTTTGCTATTTCAAGGATATCCCTTCCCCTTTCCCTTAATGGGGGCATTTTGAGTTCAATAACAGCAAGTCTGAAATACAGGTCCTGGCGGAAACTGTTTTTTTGCACTTCCTCGTATAGGTCTTTGTTGGCAGCAACAATGAATCTTGCATTGGTTTTTCTATAGGAGGTGTCACCCACCTTGCGGTAGAGCCTGTCTTCAAAGAGTTGCAGCAGCTTGCTCTGTATGGATGGGCTTGCGTTTTCAATTTCGTCAAAGAAAAGGCTTCCTTCTTCGCATACTTCAATCAGTCCTTTCTTTGAGCTGACGGCACCTGTAAAAGCCCCCTTCTCATAGCCGAAAATCTCACTTTCAAATATGTTTTCGCCTATGTTGGGAATTGTAATTTTTACGAAAGGATTGTTGTTTCTCTTGGGGTCATTAAAATGAATCCACCTTGCCGCAAGTTCTTTACCAGTACCGGTTTCTCCGGAAATAAGTACACCCGAGCTTGTTAGAAGGAGGTCTTTAAAGCTCTCTAAATACTTTGCTGTGTTGGTTCCGATGATCTTAAAGTCTTCAAAAAGAAAGTTCTGATTCATAAGTGTTTTCCCCCTTAGTTTATATATCGGTAGTTGTTTGTAAAATGCTGTAACCCTTGAAACCAAAGGGTTTTAGCAGTATATT
>DAOOJC010000270.1:0-3305 GCA_035384905.1 Acetivibrio sp.
GTACGGTTCAACGAGAGGGAAATAATTCTTAGCAATTATTTCTCTACTCTATTTATCAGGTGCATATTAGTTTATAATTCTTCTTGCACCGATATAATGCTGTACATAATAGCTCGTGTTCAGGTCGGATATTACTACTTTACCTGCACCGGAGCTTGCGTGTATAAACTTATTGTTTCCAACATAGATTCCTACATGTGAAGGTCCTTTTTTATATGTTGAAAAGAATACCAGATCCCCCGGCTTCAAGTTTGATTTTGATACCGGGCTACCTTCGTTATACTGTGCACTGGCTGTCCTTTGGATTATTATTCCGTTCTTAAGCATTACGTAGTGAGTAAAGCCGGAGCAGTCAAATCCTGAGGGTGATGTACCACCCCACACATAAGGAACTCCCTGGTAACTTTTTGCTGTCTGCAGTACTTTATCCACCTTTAACTCTCTGGCAGTCTGCCGTCCTACAATTCCATCGACAGCAAGGTTGTTATCCCTTTGATAATTAATTACCGACTGGTAAGTGATACTACCGAAATAACCCGTTGGATTTTGGCGGAAATATCCTAAATCCCGCAGGTCTTTCTGAAGTTCTGTAACATTGCTGCTACTCATACCACGGTACAATGTTTTTTTGTCTGAATAATAATCCGCAAATGCCGGAGTAACAAGAAAGCAGATCGACATAACGGCTGTAATCAGCATTGCAGTTATTTTCTTTATCATAAAGATCCCCCTTTCAAAAGCCTGATTTAATCCCTGGTTCAGGCTTGCTTATTCTGGTGACCGTCACAGTGACTCATTATAAGGGAGGGTATGGGCATTAATCAACCTGTAATATATGGGATAATCTATAGAAAGAAGGAGACACAGGATTTTGAGGCAAAATTAAAGAGAAGAAATACACAGAAGTAATGTGCCAATTAAATTAACGGGATTGGTCATAAGTTGTTCAATCAGTAAATATTAATAATCAGGACAATTTAATTTTCAGGACTAATATGGCTAAAAAATCCTTTGTCGGTAGTGCTATAATTTTGATGATAGCGAGCTTTGTAGTAAGAATTCTTGGCTTTATATACAGAATATACTTATCGAACCTTATCGGTTCGGAAGGAATGGGTCTGTTTCAGCTCATTTCTCCGGTCTATTCCTTGATTATACTTACTCTGACTTCAGGGATATCCATAGCGGTATCCAAAATGGTAGCAGAGGAGATGGCAAAAAATCATCAGGTAAACCTGCGGCGAATAACCGCATGTGCTTTGGGCATTGTTGTATCCATGGGTGCGGTGGTATCCCTGTTGATGTTTATATTTATAGACCCGGTAGTGAATATTATTTTGAAGGATTCGAGAACCTATTATTCAATGCTTCTTCTAATACCATGCATACCGGTAATTTCTGCAGCATCTGCAATAAAGGGATACTTTTACGGTATACAGGACGTAATACCCACGGCTTGTTCGCAGATTGTGGAACAGATCGTAAGGACGGGTCTTGTCATGGCCATGGCAGGCTTTTTTGCAAATATCGGACTGGAATATGCCTGTGCCATTGCAACTGTGGGCATGTCTATTGGAGAAATATCGAACCTGCTGGTTTTGGTTATAGTTTACAGGCTTAGAAAGGCCAAGTCCTCTAAGAGCATTTCAAAAAAAGGTTTTATGAGAAAGAGGGTTATGATTAAGGAACTTTTAAAGGTTTCTGTTCCCGTGTCGTTCAACAGGTTTATTACATCAATTATGGCTACTATAGAGTATATTCTGATTCCAAGGATGCTTCTGCTGGCAGGAATGAATTATCAAAGCAGCATACAGGAATATGGGAAGCTGACAGGAATGGCTATGCCGTTAATATTCTTTCCGACACTTGTGACTTCTGCCCTGGCAACAACTCTTGTTCCTGCAATTTCCGAGGCTATATCCG
This sequence comes from Acetivibrio sp., assembly GCA_035384905.1. Classification (GTDB taxonomy): domain Bacteria; phylum Bacillota; class Clostridia; order Acetivibrionales; family Acetivibrionaceae; genus Hungateiclostridium. The sequence goes on from DAOOJC010000270.1 coordinate 1,924, forward strand.
TAAGGAGCTATAAAACCGTGAACTACAGAATATCCAAGTCGGTGCAATTAACCTTCATGATGGGGTTTATATTTACAGTGCTGTTCATGAATTATTCTCAAGAGATTGGAGATCTTGTTTACCGCAGAGAGAATATAGGAAACATACTGTATCTTCTTTCATTTACCAGCATATTCATTTATCTTCAGCAAACCCTTCTCGGTATATTGAACGGACTTGGAAAACAGGGCATTTCTCTTAGAAACTCTATTGTCGGGTACATAATAAGAATAGCCTTTGTAATATACTGCATTCCTGCATATGGTATCAGCGGCTACATAACAGGCATGATTATAAGTTCAATATGCGTATGCTGCCTCAATATTGCCACAGTAGTGAAAACAACCGGGATGATACTTGACTTCAGAAACTGGGTTTTAAAACCCGGATTGGTGGGTGCAATAATGTTTTTTATAGGAAAATATATTGAGAGCTTCTTTACGATTTTTAATCTGGAGTATACATGGACTGTCGTACTTACTATATTTGGGAATGTCATTACAGCCTTTTCATTAATGTTTGTTTTAGGTGCCCTGGATAGGGAGGAAACCCTAAAACTTCTCGGACTTAAGAAATCCTGATGAATTGCACGAAACAAAAAATTACCGGCACTCTAAAGGGGATTCCTAAAAAATTTAATAATTTTATGAAATTAATATAAATTTATTATTGCTTTTTGCCGATATTATATTGACGTTGTTTGGTTCGTATAACAATATTAAATTTATATTAACAATATGTGAAATTTTTGTTAAATTATTGAGAGGTCGGCTTTCTTATTGTATAATAAAACTAATGACTTTACTAATGACTATTTGCTTTTTTTTGTGGGAGTAGCTGTTAAGGAGGTGTTGCACAATGGACGATTACGCAAGGCAGCTAGAAAACAAAATAAAAGAGAAGAACAGGCTTATTGATTATTACAACCAGAAACTTGACATAGACGAGTCAAAGGTAAAAAATGTTGAGGCCGAGCTTGACAGTCTTTTGTACGAGTACTACAAGACAACACTAAAGGAAAAAACGGACTAAAGTAATTCTATAGCCATATAAATACCAAAGACCGGTAAGCTGGTAATTATGCCCTTGCCGGTGAATTACATAGGGTTGTTCTCTCTCCAGCTTCTTTTGAACATATTATGAAAAACAAACGGGCATTAGTTGGTCAGTGTCTTTGCATAAAGTAAACTGAAATATATGGAATGTTTCAATATCCGCATCCTTCAAGCCTCCACAAAATCAAACATGTGAATAAATAAGAGAATATGCAGCAGAGAGAGCCCTGGAAATCAAAACAGGACAAGACGTTAATAAACCCGGAGATTTATCTTAATAAGGTACAT
>DAOOJC010000271.1:0-3295 GCA_035384905.1 Acetivibrio sp.
CGCCCCCTGCTGAATTATATATGGGACTCCATTGAACTTAGTAGACTGTCTTCTGTTCCAGAGTTTGTTCAACGGGTAAGGCTCACCGTTGCTTGTATATGCCATAACCTCCTTTGGCACAACAGTGTATGCACATCTCGTACCTGTAAATCCAGCTGTTTTGGAAAAACTTCTGAATTCAATAGCAACTTCCTTTGCACCCTCTACTTCATATATGCTGTGGGGTACGTCATCCTCCCGGATAAATGCCTCATAGGCTGAATCATACAATATTACAGCCTTGTTTTCCTTTGCATAATCCACCCACTTTTTGAGCTCTTCTTTTGAAAGGGTCATACCCGTCGGATTGTTGGGGAAACACAGGTATATCATATCCACCTTGTGCTTGGGGATTTCAGGTATAAAGTTGTTTTCAGCAGTACAGGGATGGTAGGTTATCCTTTCAAAGTGTCCGTCTTCCGTATATACTCCGGTCCTTCCTGCCATGACATTACTGTCTACATAAACAGGGTATACGGGATCGGTCACCGCAAATGTATTGTTAAGCCCGAATATTTCCTGTATGTTCCCGGTGTCACTCTTAGCACCGTCACTTACAAAAACCTCATCTTCACTTAGTTTTATTCCCCGGGGAAGATAATCGTTTTCTATTATTTTATTTATTAAAAAACTGTATCCCTGGTCAGGACCGTAACCTCTAAAAGTTTCCTCCTTTGCCATTTCATCCACTGCCTTATGCATTGCTTCAATGACAGCCGGTGCCAAAGGTCTTGTTACGTCTCCTATCCCCAGCCTTATTATTTTTGCATCGGGGTTTTCTTCTTTAAACTTATTTACTCTTTTTGCTATTTCAGAAAAGAGATAGCTTCCCTGAAGCTTCAGATAATTTTCATTAATAAATGCCATATTAATCTTCCTTTCTAAATTTCTATTTCGCCTTCAAATACTTTTACAGCAGGTCCTGTTTTGTATACGTGATTGTTATTTTCATCCCACTCCACAATAAGGTCTCCGCCCAATAGCTTCACTGTTGCTTTTCTTTCACTTATGCCGTTTAATACCGAAGCTACCAGCACAGCACAAGCACCTGTGCCGCATGCCAAAGTCTCCCCTGCTCCTCTTTCCCATACCCTCATTTTCAACGTAGTCCTGTCAATAACCTCAACAAACTCCGCATTTATCCTTCTGGGAAAGAGATTATGAGTTTCCATCTTGGGTCCGATCTGCTCCAGCGGAAAATCATCTACACTTTCAACATAAGAGACGGCATGGGGATTTCCCATTGACACACATGTTACTTTAAACTCTCTTCCGTTTACGGTAACAGGCTCCGCCTTAAATATTTCTTTGTCACTCAATACCGGTATATTCACAGGCTTTAATATAGGTTCTCCCATATCAACCCTTACAAGCTCCACACTGTCATTTTTTATTGTTAGCTCAAGAATTTTTATCCCTGCCAGAGTCTCAATACTAACTACGTTCTTTTTGGTCAGACCGTTGTCATACACGTACTTACCGACACATCTTATAGCATTTCCGCACATTTCCGCTTCCGAACCGTCAGAATTAAACATCCTCATTCGAAAGTCCGCTTTGTCTGAAGGCATTATCAGCACAAGTCCGTCCGAACCGATACCAAAGTGCCTGTCACTAACAAATTTCGCTACTTTTGAAGGATCCTCAACGGTCTCTCTAAAGCAATTTACATATATATAGTCATTGCCTAAACCGTGCATTTTGGTAAACTTCATATTGCAACCTCCCAATGCCAATCTTGCATTTTCAATCTCCTTACATTATAACATACATTTTTTGCACATCAAGTGCATTTATTATCAGTTTTTGATACAGAATATATTTATATCAAAGTTGTACTTTCACAGGAGGTGTAAAAGGGTGTATACGGTTTAATACACCCTTGTAATAATGAAGATATTGATTATTATTCCGGCTTATAACGAGGAAACCACAATACAAAAGGTCATACGGCACATAACCCTTAAAATGCCTGAAGCGGATATACTTGTGGTAAATGACGGTTCTTCCGATGAAACTTCAAAAAGAGCTTCCCAAGCCGGTGCCATGGTAGTGGACCTTCCTTACAATCTTGGAATTGGGGGTGCCATGCAGACAGGCTATATTTTTGCCAAGGAGAATGATTATGATATCGCGGTTCAGGTTGATGCCGACGGACAGCACGATCCTTCCTATATAAAGGATCTAATAAGGCCTCTTATCGACAATACCGCCGATGTAGCAGTCGGATCAAGGTACATAAGCAAGACCGGCTACAGATCGTCTTTATTCAGAAGAATAGGAATGGTCTTCTTCTCATTTCTTGTGAGTTTATTGACAAACCAGAAATTCAAGGACACGACTTCGGGATTTCGGGCTGTAAACAAGGATGTGATACACTGTTTTGCAAGTCACTATCCCGATGATTATCCGGAAGTGGATGTTCTGGTAAAGCTTAAAAAGAAAAATTTCAGAATAGTCGAGCTTCCCGTTCAAATGCAAGAACGTCAGGGAGGAAAATCTTCCATTACCGCCTTACGTTCATTATATTACATGGTTAAGGTCAGTCTTTCCCTTATAATAGGTGCATTACGTTCTTCCGAGGAATAGAAAGGTGTGTTTTTTATGGCTGTAAACATATACTCCCTATCCATAATGTTCAGTATTCTTTTTTTATTGACTGTGATTGAGCTTGTAAGAAAAAACAAGCTTCAAGAGCGTTATTCCCTGCTCTGGATATTCATCAGCATTGTTTTTCTTGTCCTTTCAAGCACCTCCGGTTTGTTGAACCATCTGGCAAAGATTCTTGACATTAAAAATCCCCCTTCCTTACTGTTTTTGCTTGGTCTTATTTATCTGATTGTTTACAGTCTGAACACCACTGTTGTCGTATCAAAACAAAATGAAAGGATAACCCGCCTAACTCAGGAACTCTCTCTTCTCAAGCAGAAAATGTCGAATAATAAATGAAGTATTATAGCATAATTTATAAATTGCTTATTATCCTCAATCCTGCTATAATATACAATATACTGTTGTATTTTTTGCTTTTTTGTTGAGGTTGGAAATCCTTTGCCGCCTCGCTGTAATTTGGGGTATTTTTTATATCATAATCAGGATTTTTGTTTCCTTGCAAGAAATGCCGACGGTTTCGAACAGGAGTATATTATGAATAACAATCTTATTTCAGTTGCTATTCCCGTATATAATGAAGGGAAGCAGATATACGAAAACATTAATGTAATATACAAAATTATGACTGAATACAATATTAATC
>DAOOJC010000272.1:0-3274 GCA_035384905.1 Acetivibrio sp.
CAGCAAATTGATAAGGGTTCCTTTTGACAATTCGGATGCTAAAACCCCGCTAAACAGAATCACCATAACTATAAGTCCCATTTGCGTCGCATTTTTGAAAAACTGTGTCCAGGCATCATAGGCCGATGGCTCCGGTAATGTTATGACGACACCGTCGGTTATAAAGCTCTTTACAATTTCAGGCATCAATTTTGCTATAAGGGGATTCGTGATTCCGAAAACTGCAAAAACCATTAGCATAATGAATAGCTTATAGGTTTTTGCGTATTCAAAGAACTCTTTTTTCAAAAATGCCAAATAGCCTTTCATCGAACCACCTCCATAAACATACTTTCCAAAGTCGGTTCCATCACTGCGAATTTCAACGGAACAATACGCATTTGCGATAGCACACCCAACAGAAAATGCCCGTCCATATCGCCATTTTTCATAAACACCTTTACGGTGCTTCCATCGCGTGACAGACTGATTGATGGCTGCTTTAACTCTTCTGCATTTTCTAAACAGGAAGCTGCTTCTTCACTCTCGAACTCAAGGATAAAACCGTGGAGCCTATGACGCTCCTTTATTTCGGAAATTGTACCGCAAAGTGCAAGCCTTCCGTCATGTAATACCGCAATATGGTCGCATATCCTTTCAACATCTGAAAGAATATGAGTCGAAAATACAATAGTCGTCTTCCCTTTTGCCGCAAGCAAAATATCAAGTATTTCCATTCTGCCAATGGGGTCAAGTGCCGATGTAGGTTCATCACATATCAGGAGCTTTGGTTCATTGAGCAAGGCCTGTGCAATGCCCAGGCGTTGCTTCATTCCTCTGGAAAACCCGCCAATTCTCTTTTTTTGGTCTTTCAGTCCCACAAGCTCCAGTAATTCCTCGCTCTTTGACTTGATTCGAGTCTTCGTAAGGCCGGCTATCTCACCGCACAGCTTCAAATATTCCATTGGATTCATGTACCCATAAAACTCCGGAACGTCCGGAAGAAAACCTATGTAGCGGTTGGCTTTGGATTCGCCATACGTAACTTTTTCACCGCATACGGTTACAGAACCGCTTTCCGGCTTCAATAACCCAAGAATAATTTTCATTGTTGTTGTTTTACCAGCACCGTTCTGCCCGACAAAGCCGAATATAGAATGCTCGGGGACATCCATATCCAATCCCTTCAACACCTCATGGTGCCCAAAGCTCTTGTAAAGCTGTCTAATTTCCAAGACACCCATTAATCATCACCTCTACCGAATGCAAAGTATAAGGCCGGACCGATAAACTGTATGAACAAGACGATCAGAATCCACATCACTTTATTTCCAAAACGATAACGGGGATGACGCAACACATGTACAAGTGCAGTAATAGCAAGTGCAAACTGTGCGATCACCAACGGAATAAGAAACGGTAAATATTCTTTCAACGTAGCCAAATCCATGATTCACTCCTCCTTAAATGATGCATTGATTTCATTTCTTTCATGATGTGTCCGGTTGCTAACAGATATTTTTCAGTTTTTCTGCAATCCTCTTAAATCGAATTTCATCAGCTAATATTGCAAACACAGGGTTATTGATGACTCCGCCGGCTATGCTCTTTCGTATATTTTTTTCACTCCTTGGAAGAACATTCCCTAAATCGAGCTCTTCAATCCACTGATCAATCAGATTAAAATATTCGTCTCCTTTTAACTGCAATGGATAAATATCACCGGTGACAAGCTCTGTATATTTTTCAAGAATATCCAGGGCTCTTTCTTTACTTCCAATCATCGTGTATCCCTGGGCAGCAACATTGTAGAGCTTTATAAGAAACGACGGATGAAGTTTTTTTAAGTTAAAAGCTTCAGCAATGTCATTTGCACACTTGAGCGTTTTTTCAAACTGTTCGGGGGTGTCTGTACAAAGAATAAGATAATCCGTTAATGCTCCAAAGAGATTACACATATGCTGATATATAGCAACTTGCAATATCTTTTTTGCTTCTATCGATTTTCCAACCATTTGATAGGCTGAAGCAAGAAGCGTTTCATTGGAAATGATCTTTGTCCTTGTTCCCTCCAAAAGCTCAATTACTTCGTTTGGATTTCCCATCATCAACGCACAGTATGCCTCCATACAAATGGAAAGTTGCACAAGCTCCGCATCTTCACTTTCTGTTTTTACCCGAACAAACAGCTCTTTGGCTTCCGAAAGCACAGAAAGGGGTTTTTCCTTGTCTCCCGATTCCATGCTGTTGTTAACAAGCAGTGCTCCAATGTGGAATAACAAAGGAAAGCAGGAGAAATACTTTTTTGCAATTTCACGGCAAGAATCCAATACTTCATCAAAAGGTTTGGAAGCAAAATCGGCAGATAATTTCACATACAGTTTACGGATATCCTCTTTACTCATTTGAGGTTCATAACCCATGAGTTCATCAATGCTTATATTAAAAAGTGTTGCAAGCTGCGGCAGAAAAGTAATGTCAGGATAACTCTGACCGGTTTCCCATTTTGAAACCGAAGCCTTAGACACGCCAATATAGTTTGCAAGGTCCTCCTGTGTCATCCCCTTCTCACGCCGCATTTTAACGATGGTTCTGGCTATATTGATTTCTTTCATCTTCATCACCCACTTTTATTATACCCTCCAATCAAATCATACCTCAATGGATTTATGGTTAATATAGGGTGATAAAATCAACTGTAGGGAAACTTTCTTATGAACAAACCTTTCAGTATTATAAGAAGAGAGTATCACTTGCTGCTTTAGGTAGCAATTTGCAATACTCTCTTTTTTCAGTATATAATGCTTTAAAGGGTTTTACTCATAGAAGCAATCTTTCTTATTTATCCATTTCATTACAAGTTCAGTTTCATTTGTATTATTGTCAGTTTGTTCACCCTTGATAAAAAACCCTTCTCTTATATAAAATCTAACTGCTCTTTCATTCTTTTTATAAACATGTAAAAAGAGTTCTTTATTTATTCCCTTGATGTGATCTAATAAAGCCTTTCCGATTCCTTTTGATTGACTGTTTGCTTCAACAAATATTCCTGCTACATAGTTTCCGCTCAGCCCGGTAAATCCTTTAATGAAGTCATCTTCATAAACATAAATTGTTGCCTTTGGCATCATTTCTTTTACTTGTTCATATTTACTCCGCCAATATTTTTCATCAATAAAATCATGTGCAGTAATATTGGTCTCAAGCCATAATTTCATTATACTGTTTAAGTCAGTTTCTGTGAACTACCACCGCCTATAGAGGCAGATGGCTTCTTGGTCAATATCTCTATTGA
>DAOOJC010000273.1:0-3270 GCA_035384905.1 Acetivibrio sp.
TCATATTCCCGGATTTGTCATAGCTTAGTATGGTGGTGTGACCTTCGGCGTCAGTTATGTGGGTTATCCTGTCACAATCATCGTATTTCATCTTCACTATACCGTAGCCTGTGGTTACTCTTGTAACCCGTCCTGCTTTGTCAAATTTATACTTGGTTATATTTCCGGCGGCATCCTTTACCAATGCCGGTTTATTGACGTCTTCCTCTCCGTATTCAAAGCTTGTTGTATTGTTTTCTGCGTCCGTTGAGGTTATTATTCTTCCATACTGGTCATAGGTATATGACCACTGTGAACAGCTCTTGCTTCCGGTCTTTATGATACGTTTTAAAAGATTTCCCTTTTCATCATATTCAAAGCTTACCTCTCCGTCACCCGGGGAAATTGCTTTTATCAGTTTATTGTTCTCATTATATTTGTATTTTGTTGAGAGTCTAAAAGGCTTTGGTGAAATTACTTCTATTAAATTGCCCTTCTCATCATATTTTTTATATGTCGTGTTGCCGTTTCTGTCGGTTTCGCTGTTTCTGTTATGATTTTTATCATAGGTATATTTCTGCACACTTCCGTCATCATATTTTATTTCTGTAAGGATCATTTCCGAATTGTATTTGTATACATGGGTTATATTGCTTTTTACCCATTTGAAGGTGTTTTCACGCTTCTCTTCACTATATTCTATAATCAGCTCATTTTTCTCATGGTCAAGCTGCTTTATTACTCTTCCGTTTTTGTCATAGGTGTTTTGGACATAGGTATTGTCGTTCTGATCCGTTATTGAAATAAGTCCTATGTTGTCATAGGCATATGTTATTTTCCCTTCGTCAGGATATACTACCTGTGTTAGATTTCCTTTTTCGTCATAGCAGTATTTTATTTTTCTGTCTGTATGGTCGGTTATGCAGCTAACTCTATCGTCTTCATAGGTAAACGTCAAAAACTTTCCGCCCGGTGATACTACGGAAGACAGAAATCCCTCAGGATTGTATTTAAACTCTATTTCATTATTGTTTGTATCTGAAATGGATATTAGATTACCGGCTTGATCATATTTATATGTAAATCCCTTTTGACGTTTTAATATGTATGTATTATTTTCTGTTTTTGAAAGAGTATCATATTCACCTTTGGGGGATTTGTAACTTCCGCCTTCCGTATGTTCAAATACCCTTATGCTTCCTTCCGGATATACCACTATTTTGTCTTCGCTGTCTTCCTTCTTTTTGAGGCATGTTTCATAATCTATTCTCCAGCCTTTTCCGAATATGCCCCGGGTATTATCCATGGAGTTGTAATATCTCGTTATCTCAAGAACCATGCCCCTTGAGGGTATGGTTATATCTCTCCTTGTTAAATAAAAGTTTCCCGATACCACATTTACAGGGTCTCCTGCAAATGTGTTCGGGCAATTTTCCGTTCCGGGGCCAAAGAGTCCGTGCCACAATGAATAGGATGCAGACATAACTGGTGCGATGCTGGCAGCAATTAATTCTGAGGCACTTGAACTTTTAACGGTTGCAGCCTTCATATTTCCAGATGTGGATGCAGCCTTCGTGTCCGCTTCTATAAATTGTTCTCTTGCATTTATCAGGTCTTGAGACATTTTAGTAAAACCATCTGCCATGTTTAGTGCCAATGTTTGAGCCATTTGTGCTCTTTCTTCCAATGCCCCTTTGCTTCTAAGCTCCCAATCAAGGGAATTAATTATTCTTTTTACTTCATTAGCTACATCATCAAGTCGTTTCGATATTCCTTTCGCTATTTCAGCCAGATTTGTCAGCTCTTCCGGTGTTACTATTATCTGCATATCCAACCTCAGCCCCTTATTTATATAAACAATAAAATATTAATTATGGAAATTATACCATTAGCTACTTTGGAATTCAATTAAATCTCTGTAAAATTGCACATTAATACTTTTTATGATTAATCATATACAGGTTTTTTTATTCCCCATATAAGTTAAACTAATTACAAAAAACAATAATGCAATTGCAAATAAAACCCATTTTCCCCTTTGAAGATGTCCGTTTTGCAGACTAAAAAGATAAAATCCTTTTGTGTACTTTCCCCTTGTAAACAATTCAAGTCCATAATAACCAAAGGTTATCAGATACGACAGTGCCATATTCTTTGAAAAGGTTCCCACCAAATATCCCGTTGCTCCCAATAACAATGCAGAAATAAATACTCCTGCAATTATCGACCCTTGGTTAAAATTGCCTCCTTGCACCACCGCAGCCACTACAAAAATTACAATACCGAAAAACAACAGCGTTACTAAATAAATCAGCCTTATTATTGAAGGAATAACCGCAGATACGGATTTTGAATGAATTATTTCTTTTATATCCGCGTTTTCATCAATAAACACAGCACCCGGAATCAATATTATGCCCAAGATGGAAATATAAGTTTCTCCTATCCTTGCCATATCCAAAAAATCCACTATTTCCAAGCTAAAGATAGCTTGAATTGCCAACAGCAGTAAAGCAGAGACTATAAGGCCAGCTTTAGGTATGAGTTTTAAATTATATCGGAGCAATCCGCTATTTAATCCTTTCACCGATACGCCTCCTTTTCCTCTGCCATATCCCGGCAGTAATAAAAGTGATTGCTATTGACATAACAAATATAAAAATCCTGTTTATATAAAATGCCTGAGGGTTCATAAGCGGTTCTAACGTATTGTGCCGTATAAATACTTTGCTCAGACTGTAATCACCATACAGAGGCATAACCGTTAAGAAGAAAATTATATACTGTACACCAATCGCTGCTATGGGGCTGTTACTCAAGAGGGAAACCATCATGCTTAAGGCTACAACAAACATTACCCCGGGAAAAAGCCACACGGCAAATGTGGAAAAATAGGCAAAGATATTTACATTATATCCTTCCAGCTTCATTTTAATTGCATAAAAAGTCGGAATACAGGCAACAGCCATTATGCTTGCGAATATAGGTATACACATTCCGATAAACTTTGAAAACACATAAGTAACACCCCCAACTGGACGGCTGCATATAAGTTCCAAAATACGGCTGCGTCTGTCACGGTAAAATATAAAAGCAGAAAGGAACACCGTCAGCATTGAAAGTGAAATACCGTAGTAATCCGAAAACATCTTGGCCATAAGGGAAGTAAATCCAAGTTCGACCAACCGCTCTTTATCTTCAACACATTTCTCATGAGATTTGGGCTGATACGGCATCCAGCTAATGCGGCGTTCCTTGGTAATTACAGTACGTCCTCCCAGCTTCTCATCC
>DAOOJC010000274.1:0-3259 GCA_035384905.1 Acetivibrio sp.
ACATTCTTAGTCAAGTTCCATTCTTCGCATTTTTCCTTGTAGTATTCGATTCCTCTCGCTGTTATTCTGTAATAGGTCCGTCTTTTTCCCTGAGTTTCTTCACCGTAATAGGATTCAATATATCCGTTTTTTTCAAGACGTGCAAATGCAGAATAAAGTGTGGTTTCCTTCATAACATACTGTTCGTTTGTTATTGTGCGTATATTCCTCGAAATCTCATACCCATAGGAATCGCCTTTTATAAGGAGGCTTAGAATAATGGTGTCGTTATAGCCCCGTATTACATCACTGCTGATCACTAAGATCCCTCCTTTAACAACTACTACGTCTGACGTACTTTACCTGTCGTAGTAATTATAACATAACTACTACGACAGGTAAAGTACTTTTATAAAAAAATTTTTATTTATAATAAAAATGGAAAAGTAAAAAGTCAAGAAAGCAAGATATCTGCCGTTCTTGACGCAAATAGACATGTCTTTGGATTTTTATTAAGAACCGGTTTTATATTCTTAATGGAAATTGTATTTAATAAGCTAAAGACTTGTTAATTACAACCACTAGAACTTGCGTCCGCCGCCACCATGAGTTCTTCCGCTGCTGCTTCTGTGAGTGCTGCTTCTGCCGCTGCCTCCGCCTGATGAACTGCTTTCGATTCTGGTTCTTACCGTTGATTCCCTTATATAGTTATTTTGGTTTTCAGTGAGATCGAAAGAGCCGTTTACTTCATAGGTAAGATGATTGGTTGTAGTTTTGCCTTTACTGGAATATGTTACAACCAGAGTGGCAATAACAGAAATAATAAGGGCGACGATATATATGGGAAAGAATTTCATCATTGATAAAACGTTATGAAAGTAGTTTCTATCTGTATCGACTCTGTATTGATTGGATGGGACACCGGAATATGCATAACTTTTCACATTGCTGATAAATTCACTGCAAGCCGCATAGTAATTACCGTTGGAAAGGAATCTGGCCACATCGTCTAATATATTGTCAATTCTTGCATCTGTAAAAATATCAAAGGCTTTGCCGCTTGTGGAAATGTAAACATCCCTTTTATTCATGTTAATAAGCAGCAAAAGTCCGGAATAATCACTTCCGATTCCGTAGCCGTTGTTATCGAAAAAGTCATCGGCAAAATCACGGGAGGACTTGCCCGCTGTATCATCGGTAATAACTATAACGGTATCAAGCCTATAGTTCTCTTTTATTCTGTCAATACTGCTTTGAAGGTATTGAACTTCGGTTTCTGTAAGGTAACCTAAATTGTCTATGACATTTTCGGAACTGTATGCGTAGGCTCCTACCTGTGCAACCAGAAAAACAAACATGAAAATCAGCACAAAAATACTTATCCTTTTAAACAAATAAAGCACCCCCAAATACAGCGATAATCCAAACAATTAAAAATACAACCACCCCAAAAACTATTTGCCTAAAAGGGCTTATGGGAGTGTCACCCACGACCTTGCCGGTCTGACCGTTTATTATGAATATGTGGTCTTTGTCTCTGTATTTATTGATAAGGAGATAAACGGGCAGCATGGAATATGAATTTTCGATATCCGACAGCACAACCTGTTTACTGTTAACGGTATAAGAAGAATAACTGGTTACAGTACTTCTCAACCTTTTTTCAAAATAGTCTTCGACCCTGTTTCTCATAACAGTTTCCGCTTGAGCGGCTTCAACATCGTATCTTTCAGCCATAAAACCGGACATATACTTCATTGAAAAGTTTTGAATTTCGTTGTAGTCATAAGGCTCTATCATTTGCATGAATTTATCATCCAGTTTCTTGGAAGCATCCACTGGAATGTTATTGTAGCTGGAATTACCCCTTCGCAAGAAATTATAATACTTAGTCTGGGTATATCTGTAATTGCCGCTTCTCCATGAATGTACGGTTCTTGCTTCTCCCTGGATAAAGCCGTTGGATCTGCAGTTAAAGAGCCAGAAAGGTGCATATATTCCGGTTACTTTATCGATTTCCTCTTTTTGTTTGAACTCTTTGGGAGCAAGGATTCGTTTGTGAATCCATTTGCTATAAATCTGTTTGGACTGCTCCTTTGTCAATTTAAAGGGTATAACGCTTTTTGGCTTAAAACGGCCCGAAAACCTTGATTTTATGATTGCGGCACTTTTGCAATACAGGCAGAAAGTAGCGGAAGTCGTCTCATCTGCTATCAATTCGGCTCCACAACTGTTACAAATGTATGAGTCCAGTTCCGGCATATCCTCATCGGGAAGCTCTTCCTGACTCTGTTTATCGAACTGGTCTTTGGAGTATTCAGTTGAGCAATAGTGGCATTTCCAACTCTGAGTAGGCGGGTCAAATTGTAACGATGCACCGCAAGAGGGACATTTATACTCTTTTACCGAGCTCATTTATTTTCTCCTTTAACAAGTAGTTAATTTCAATGTTTACCCCTTCCAAAATGTACAAAAAATGAATCTATAAGGTTGGAGGGTTCAACTATTTAAGACATATTTTAATTATACATTCACAAAAATATGCTGTCAAACTGTAGTTTTACTTCACTTTTCTTTAAGGCCGTCAAACGCTGATACGACTAGAAGGATGTATAAAGACAAAACAGTGTCAAATAGGTAATTATTGTCTTTAACATGTGTAATTATATATGATATAATAAACTTAAGAAGAAATATGAAAATAACTGTTTATTATCAGACATTCGGTATCAGGTTTGCACGATATTTTTTATGTATCCTTTCTTGTGCAATACAGTAATTCAAAAGTAATAAATTTTTATGTTTATCGTGGCTTTCAAAATGGCGATATATATAGAGAGAGCTTGATTTTTTTATGTTATTGAACCTCTAATTAGCTGTTTGTATGCTTTTAATTTATAAGAGGTAGGTGTGAAGATGAAGGTGGGGTTTCAAATAAAAAGTTTTTTTAGTAAAATCAGTTTGAAGAATATAAGTATAAGTATTAAGCTTAATGTTATTATTAGTGTGATAATGATATTGTCATTATCCGTTTCAATAGTATATTCTTTTAATGTTGTTACGAGTATTCTGCTTGATCAGGTCAAGGAAACCACATTGCAGGTAACCAGGCAGACTTCCTTGAACATGCGGATGCTGCTTGAGGAGCTAGACATGTTGGCTATGGATTTAAGCAGGGACGAGCATTTGGCAGAGTTGATATCAAGTATAGATAATGCACAGGATGAACAGGAAAAGGGCAGGTATGACAGTCAGCTTAAGACGGCATTAACAGACTATG
>DAOOJC010000275.1:0-3252 GCA_035384905.1 Acetivibrio sp.
GGGGGCATGAGTGCCAGTAGAGCAGAGGCGTTTGTCAATATAAAGGAATTAAAGGAAAATACAGAAGAGATTGTACGTTTAAAAATCATATCAACCGAAACCAAGCATCATGAGGGTTTGAATTTTACTTTGTCTGAGGCTCGGGTATTGAAGGTTATCAATGGTAACGACATTGCAGAAGGAGATACAATAAAACTTATACAAACCGGGGCAATTATAGACGGTATAGAGAACAGTATATTTGGAGATCCGATTTATAGAGTGGATGATGAAATGATTCTGTTTCTCAAGAAAAGCAAATCAAGTTTTGCTGAAAATGTCTATCGAAGTATAGGCATTAGTGACGGAAGATTTGATATAATAGATTCTAAAGTGGTAGCAAGAGGTTTGGGCTACAGTGAGAGCGAAGGCTCGGATTTCGAGGAAATGAGCTTTGACGATATAAATGAGCTGAGGCTTACTGTAGGAGAATTTGAAGAGAGAATAAGGTGAGTTGAAATGTTTTTTAACTATGTACTATTTCCGACCGTAATAACGGGCATTATACTTTTTATTATCGGGCAAAGGGTTTCAAGGGTAGTGAACCGAAAACCCGTAAGGATTCTTTTGGGTTTTGTATTCGTCCTTCTTTGTGTTCCGAACGTTCTGTTTGCGGCATATTATTTACATATTTTAAACGAGCCTTCATGGTATGTTAAATTCAGGGCTATTAACAATATTGAATTGTTATCGTCCTTCATAGGTCTTTTCTTTGGATTTATAACTTTCAAAGATGAAAGCTTCGGAAAGATTAAATTAAAAACTTTAAATAAATATATGTTCGTTATCTGCATACTTTTGATTACAATACCTTTCATCAAACCGATTATAAGACCTGTAAGCCGGAATTTCGAGTTTTCAAACCGATGGAGGGATGGGGTGTGTCTGCAATCTACAGGTTCAACATGCGGTCCTGCAGCTTTAGCAACAATTCTTAATTATTATGGGATATCAAAAAGTGAAGAAGAGATAGCAAGGGCGTCCTTTTCCAGTTCAAGCGGCACGGAGAATTGGTATTTAATCAGGTATGCCGAAAAGAACGGCCTTGAAACCGAAGTTTTATACAAAGACAGTTTGGAAAATGTACCGGCACCGTCTATAATCGGAACTTATATTAGAGGCGGAATAGGTCATTTTATAACGGTTTTAGGCAAGGAAGGAGACCGCTTTGTTGTTGGAGATTCGTTAAAAGGAAGATTAATGTTAACCGAAAAGGAGTTTAATGAACACTATACTTTTTCAAATTTTGTTTTGTATATAAAGAAGCCGGAAGGCTAACCTGCTTTGTATGTTGTTGATGTTATGCCGGAGCATGTTATTTAAGTGAAGAAAAACATGGAAGGAACTTTGTGAAGTAAGTTATAGAGCCTGTTAATACTATTGCGGGAAAGGGAGCATCCATTCTGACGAAGTGGGTTTTGCTCAGCCCGGCGGAGTATTTACAGGCTCTGTACTTATGTTTTAAACATTATTCTTCAAATTTAGTCGGATTTTACGGGGTGAAATCACTAAAAAAGTGAATGGGTTCGATGCCCTCAAGTTATTGTTTATTTAATGCTCCTTTAATTAACTGACATTTCAAAAGCAACACAGAAATTAGGCTGTGCCAAACCGGTCCTTCCTTTAAAAGGATCCGAGTCACGCAGTAAACCCCAGCGGTACGTTCCATTAGTTCTTGCAGTTCCGCCTGTAAAGGCATAGCCGACTTTTACACCCCAAGCTGGTAGGTCATTGGCACAGGTTATTATTACTGAATTTCCAGAGATTTCAACCGAATTTATTGTGACTCTTGAACCGTTGGCAGTGACTTCGAAGCCTTTACCGTTTCTCCATTCGGTTAAGGTGCTCTGGTTTGGTGCCGGGAGTGTATTATCCCAAACGAGGGGCGGTACCGGTACATGGAAATCTACTGTGATGGTTCTGCCGTTTTTGGTAGCTTTTATAGGCTGAAGGGGTTTCCAGTCGTTACCGAGGACAAGCCTTTCGTAATAGACCTGAGCGAACTTTTCACCCAGATGCTGATATCCAGTGGAAGTCAAATGGACGTTATCGCCTCCGAAATAACGTTGATAATTGGGACCTATACAGATTATATCATCGGGATAATCGACACCTGCTTTCCATTGAGCCAAGGTAGAAGCGGAAGTCCCAGTACTTGGATAGGAGTGCTGCTGCACAACAAACATCGGGATATTCTGGGTTTGTCCGGTTATAGCCTTTATATCCTGATTGTAATCCGACCACATTTGACGCATCTCATTTTCATAGTAAGGATTGCCGCAATCGGTTTCTCCATGGATGAGGGTGATGCCTCCCACACCGTAGGTTTTTCCCGAGGCTTTTGCCAAGCGGTTGATTGCAGTTACTTCAAATACTGATGCCGCATAAGAACGGCCGGAATTACCCTTATCAGTGGCACCTTTTTTGATTACAGACATACCCTGTCCGGATTCACCGACTACCGTATGTACGGAAATATAGTCGTTTCCGCCTGCTCCTTTCACCATTTCAGTTATTTGGTTTGCCATTGCAGTATGGGGAGTCTCACCATATAGGTTCCTTGGGTACGCAGCCGGGAAACCCATTGCAAGACTGCGAATAGGTTCGGTAAGGGGAACCATTTTCAGTTCACTGCTGTTGGCATTGTAGGGAGGAACGCTTAAGTTGCCCAAAGACAGCTTCAGATTGTTGTAAGGCTGGGTTGTAGATAAAATTGGAGTAGCTCCTACGGAGAGACTTTGACCTGTGCCTATGATTCCGGTCCAATCCCAGGGTATGTTGAGATTAATTGACGGTGACGGGGTCGGCGATGGTGTCGGATTTGCAGTTTCACCCGGGAAAGAAGATATGCGGTGCAATACATACCTTTTTAGAAAGGTTAAGTCGGTGGAGGTTACATCCCTGTCTCCATCGGTATCGGCATTGGAGTAAGCCGTTCCTGTTAGAATGTTTTTTCTTAAAAGATGTCTCTTTAATAATGTCACATCGGTAGAATCGATTTCCCCGTCACTGTTTATATCTCCCAGTCTTCCGGCACTGGCAGTGAACGTTGATACTGCAATGCATGAAATAATGAGTAAAAAAAATACCCAAACCAAAACACCCCTTTGTAAAGCTTTTGAAACCCTCATAATTTATCCCCCTTCTTTTAAATAATACTTAGTTGTTTGTAAAATGCTGTAACCCTTGAAACCAAAGGGTTTTAGCAGTATA
>DAOOJC010000276.1:0-3247 GCA_035384905.1 Acetivibrio sp.
TTGTCTTGCCAACTATAATTATACTCTAAGTTTCACATAGAACAGGGGACGGTTTTTTGTTCCACTGCAATGGCTATTAATAATGGAAAACCTCCGCTGTAAGTATTTACAACGGAGGTTTTTTGTCATTTCGGGAATCTAATCGCGTTTTCTCGTTCCCGCAAGACCTGCCATATAGCTATTAAACATACTGCGGATTTGGATTACCCTGTCCTATTTATCGTAAACATACTATGCAGCTCTTCATGAAGTGGACACGGTACCTGTTCCTCCTGTCTCTTAACTGTATCTTCTAAATTCTACTCATCGAACATTACCAAATGTTCTTTTTTTATAATATCAATAAATCTCCAATATTCAATTTGTATATTTTTATCCGCAATTGCTTGAAAAAGTGAACCTGACGTAGTTATTTAATACCGTACATTATAATACATTAAGGTCTTCAGAGAATTGATAAAACACTATAACAAAACAATACAACCACCAAGCTAAATACAATTAGATAAATAATTCTTATAATTACTTCCGCTCTTGTTTTTAATTCTTTCTTTTTTATCTTATAGCACAATTCTCTTATATAGGTAAAATACAAAAAGACAAAACACCCTAAAAGCGAAAAAATGAATAAATTATAAAAAACTTTATTGGGGAAAATCAGGAACATAATAAGGGATACAATAATTACCAATACACAAGCAACTACTTCTTTACTCATTCTTGAGTATAATTTTGATTTATTCATAATCCCTAACTCCTTTTACGGTTAATTTTTTATAATTCTCATTTTGCTGCTGCTTGTCGTAGTTTCAGGATGCCATGTATCAACCTGCTCTCGAAACCTTCATCCATTAGAGTATACTTATGACAGTAGAATCACATAAGATAACCGCCAATATAAATTGGCGGTTATCAATACTCCTACATGGAATAACTACTGATAATACTCATAAAACTATCTGCAGATTCACAAAGATCCTTAAAGCTAGTCCACTTGCCTATGGAATGTGAAATATCGTTTATCCAATTATACATTTCATTTCCAATTTGAGGTGATAATTCTTTAAGTGATACATATTGAGAGTCCCAACCTATGAGTGATGAAAAAGATCTTGATGAAGGACCAATTGCAAAATATGCCGGTCCGGAAGTTGATTGTCCGAAAACCGCCGTCCAACCTCTATTATTTTTTGCATTCTTAGCAAATTGAGTCATCAATCCCCACGTGCTACCCCTAAATGTCATTATCCTTCCTATAAGGTGTAAAACAGATAAAGGCCAAGCCGCTGAAAAACCAAAATCCGCCATCTGCTGAGGATTTGACATGTTAAATATCGGACCTGCAGTAATACCTAATCCACCTTTTCTATGGTTTTTAAAAAGTGACAAAGGATCCGTCCCACCTTCTAATGCAAAAGAAACCAAAATATCACTATTGACAATATCAATTATAATATCCAATCCTCCGCCTACGGTGAATCCTCTTAGAAAAGCTCCTCCTCTTGCATTAACAATAAATCCGTCTATCGGTGCATCATCACCAACGCCTCTTACAGTGTTAAATAATGATATGCACGTTATAAGCGAGTTTGCTAATATAGTAGAAATAGCCAGAACAGCTACTTGCTGCCCTAATGTAAACAAACCGCTTGGATCCGTATTCATTACAGGGTTTGCATGAGCATATAAGTATTTGTGCAAACTATAGGGGTCCTTAACAATTCCTTCAAACGAATCCATCGTAACAAATCTTCCTATAGTCGGATCCAAGTACCTTGCTCTCAGATAATAGAATCCTATATTAGCGTCATACTGCTCTCCCGTGTACAAGAATTCGTTTTCCGTATTTCCTGTCTTTTCAATTAGGTTTCCAAAAGCATCATATGTATATGTATCCGTTATCTCTCCGCTGTTATCGGTCAATGCCCTTGTGCTTCCCAGTCCGTCATATTGGTAGTAGCTCTTAACATTACCTCTTTTTTGACTTATAAGGTCGTCTCCGTGTACATAACTTACTACCAATGCACCATTTTCATCTCTTTCTTCCAAAACTTTTGCATAATCCGTATTTTTATCTACGGTATATCTGCTGACTTTTGTGCCGTCAACTATTTTCCCGACTCTTATTCCGTCTGTATCATAAATATATTCTACAGTTGATGTACCTTCCTGATTTGTTGTAACAACACTTATAAGCCTATTATTATATCCATAGGTATATGATATGGTCTCTTTAGTGTTTTTCTTTGAAGTAGTGTTTCCGTTATTGTCATAAGTATAGATATTTTCGCCTTCAGAAATAAGCCTGTTGTTTTTATCGTATGAATAATTTACAGTATATTCACCGTCTGTCTTAGTTAGCCTGTTTCCCACAGCATCGTAGGTATAGCTTATTTCACGAGTACTTTGGTCAGGATTTTTTATAGCCTCTTTCAACAGTTTATAAGTATTGTCATACTCATATTCAATAACTCTTCCGCTGTTTTCTTCAATCTTTATTCTATTACCTGATGGGTCTAATGTATACTCATATGATGAAATTATCTCCCCGTCGGCACCCTGGTTAACAAGCCTTACCAGTCTGTTAAGCTTGTCATATGTATATACCGTTTTTGTTCCGTTAGGGTAAGAAACGCCGGTTCTGTTGCCCACTTCATCATATGTATATGTTGTTACTCCTCCATCAGGGTCTGTAACTGCGGAAAGCCTGCCTAACTTATCATAAGTATAGGTTGTTGTTCCGGATGGAACTTTGACAGTGGTTCTGTTTCCTGCCGCATCGTAAGTATATTCTATGCTTATTCCATCAGGACCGGTCTCTTTTATGAGTCTTCCCATAACATCATATTTGAATGTTGTAGTACCTCTGCTGTCTGTCACTGTTTCTCTTTTACCTGAAACAGTATATGTATACGTCTCTTCCGAACCATCGGGATAAATCTTCTTAGTCAACCTGTCATTTACATCGTATTCAAATTTTGTAGTATTACCGTTAAAATCAGTCATAGCAACTATGTTTCCAACCGCATCATAAGTGTAAGTTTCAGACATTCCCAAGGGTAGAGTACGTTTTATCTTTCTGCCGAAATTGTCATATTCAAAAGTAGTTTTATTTCCATTGGCATCCGTTTGGGATATCATATTCCCAAAATCATCATATTCATAGGATGTCGAGTTCCCCAGGGCATCTGTAACTTTACCAAGTCTTCCCGCCTCATCATATTCAAACTTTGTTGTATTTCCTGAC
>DAOOJC010000277.1:0-3247 GCA_035384905.1 Acetivibrio sp.
TTAATTAACAAGACGGACAAAAAGCTCTCGGTAGACGTAATGAATGATGACATTAATAGACCCAGGATAAGAATAACGAGATCTACCGGTAACATAGAGGTCAACTACAAATAAATCCGCTTTCTAATAACAATTCTTTTTAACGTTTTACCGACTCCTTGTAATTTTATGTAATACACCGTAAAATCAGTGCTTTGAACTGCTGTAAAATGATTTACAGTAAAAAAAACGTACTGGGATGGGATGGTGTGATATGAATAGAAAAGGTGTAACTCTAATTGAGTTGATAATTTCCATTTCTATTGTAATGATTGTTGCCGCACCGTTTTTAGGTACATTTCTTTCTGCTGTAAAGAACAATACTGCATCAAAGGAAATAATGGAATCCTCAACGCTGGCATTGAGGGTAATGGAGGAAATCAAATCAAGGCCTCTGTTTTTAAGCTCCGAGGCTGTAACCCAGACACAGTCACCGTTGACACAATACAGGGAATACCTGAACGAAGAGGAATATGTTGTAAAATATAAGATAGTCAAGGAAGAGGGAGAGGTATCCAGCTTAAGCGAAACCTATGAGTTTGAAAAAACAGAGGATACGGTGTTTAATATTGAGTTTTCCATAGATTCGGGAACGGTTATTCTAAACGGTCAATCCTATCAGAAGTATGCCGATGGTTTGCCGGTGCTTTTTTCCTTGGAAATAAGCGAAGAGTCGGGGGTTTACTCTTACAGTTTTTACGATGAAGACAATGACGGATTGCAGTCATCGGTTTTAGGCACTGTCCCTCTGACGGAACCATTAAAAATCAAAATAAATTGTTTAAATGAAAGCAGTGAAACTTTTTATATGAATGTCAATCTTGACGGTATTGAAGAAGACAGGGATGTTTATTTTTATGTTTTTAATGACAGGAACAATGCCGTTTATCTCAGCAACAGCGGAACAAAACCTTTTTACCGGTTGCTTCGGATAGACGGTGAGCAAGTCGGTTATTTCAATTCGCTGTATAAGATTGAGGTTGTTATTGAGAAAGAGGACAAGATAGTAAACAGGCTTGTATCTTATGTAAAGAAGTAAGGTGGTTATATGATAATCAGGATATTAAGTTCAAATAAAGGTTCAACACTGATTACTTCAATACTGATTATTATAATGATGTCTCTTTTAGGTATATCTTTAATGGCGGTTACCTTAAGCTCACTGGACATGAGCGTTTTTTACAGTGATTTGAACAGGGCTTATTTTCTTGCCGAGGCTGCGGCCGAAGAGGTGGCCAAAACCGTCGATGGGATGGTGGGAGATATCCAGGAAAGTTCCAGGGGACAGGTGTCTTATATGCTTCAGAAACAGCTTGTAGAGAATCCTGTAAGCTTGAGGGATCCAGACGGTTCGGTTTCGGAAGGTTCTTTTGAAACCGAATATCGCTCCAGGATGGAAGAAGAATTCAAATCACTGTACTTCGATTACTTTTATGATGAATTGCAAAATGCTTTTGTTGACATCGGTGAGCTTGATAATCTGAAGATGCTTCTGAATACCGAACATGATGACGGTTTTGTTGCATACAAGGATGTCGCGGCTGATTATGGCAGAATGGTGCTCGAATCGGCTTTTTATGACGATACGAATAAAACCCTTAATATAAGAGTTTGCGGCATATACAATGATTACAAAAAAAGGTTGGAGGTTTCCTTTGGCTTGCTTCCGGAACCGGACAAACCTCCGTTTCAGGTAATTGAAAAGGCAAGGGTGAAAAATCCCGTGAAATACAATATACTGAAAAAAGCTGTTGTTGCAGAGAAAAACCTGATTATAACGGGAGGAAACGTGCATATAGCCGGGGACGTTTTAAGCTTTGGAACGGTTCCGTTCTATGAAGCACTTTCTCCGGGGCAAAAACAGGAGGACTTCAGTGCACCTTGGTACAGTTATGGCGGCATTATGGTGGGAATGTGCGATAGCGTTGCCGAAAGGGACGATGAATTCGGGTTTGATTCGGCGAAGACCGGGACTTTTGCAAAGGGTTCTCTTTCCGTTGACGGGAATGTGGCGACCATGGGATACATACATACCCTATACAGTTCGAGAACGGATCCTTCGAGCATATCCATATCGGGAGACACTTATTCAAGGTCGGTCAGATCCGAAAAGTATTCCAATTATTCCACCATGAGTTTCGGCAATCTTTCCACTATTGACAATCTTCAGATAGACTCAAACGGTTCCGTAATCGATATAAACGGAGTATATAAAGGCTTTGTTGACACATGGCGTGCGATTGACGGCAGCTCCGGGATGGACTCCTCTGAGGATGAAGTGGTACCGAAGAGGACAAGCAGTGTCGTAGTAAACGGTGATTCGCTTTTGAATTTTAAAAATGCTGTATATATCGGCGGAAGTACTTTTTTGAAGAATCTGACGGATCAACAGGGAAATCCTTATATGACAGGGATATCCGCCTTGAAATCCTCCGAGGGTGTTATAAAGGCATTTTTAAAAGATGATGTTTCAAATCCTGAAAACAGGCTGTTTTGGTTCGAGAACGGACAATACGTTGAACCCTTTCCGGAGCCTTACTATAAGCAGTACAGTCAGGGAGAGAACGCCTTTGACATGCTTTCAGGAAGGGCATCGGATCCCGGTTATTTTCCAATCATAAACCGTGCCATGCATTTTAAGAAGGTATGGGAGGTGTTTTGGAAACCGGATGATATTTTTTTTACAAATATAAATCCGGACAATATAAGCATTACAGGCAACGGAATTGCTGAAGACGGCAGAATTAACGGTTTTTCCAACGGAGCGGTTATTGCCAACGGCAGGGTGTACGGTGTTGATGATTTTGTGGATTTTGATCCGTCAAGTTTTCACATTAATATACAAAAGCCTACCATAGAAAACTATTATGACAGTGTCAGCGGACTTTTGAATGAAAGCTATAATCCTGAATATCCGAAACTGAACTTTGTTGAGCCGACTAAAAACGTAACCGACTATATTGACGGTGATTTTATAGGCCGCAACAGGGTTGAGTTGGACAAACCCTATATTCCGATGGATGTTAACAAGGGGTTGTTGTACTATGGCACCAAAGATGTGCGGATAGAGCGGGCCGGCGTAAATTGGTACATAGACGGTAATCTTATACCAGTTGCAAAGGGAATAATACTAACAGACGGAAATATTTATATTGAGGACGGTTTTAGTTTTACGGGGATTTTATTGTCGACAAAAAATATAGTTTTT
>DAOOJC010000278.1:0-3224 GCA_035384905.1 Acetivibrio sp.
CAATTCATCTCCCACCTAAGAGGTTGGGCGACTTCTTGCAAAGTTCAGTTAAATAAGTAAGGAAGATACTTTTTATTCTCAAAGGATTGCCTGATTTTTATTGCGGTTTTTAATCATCACATAAATAATAAGAACTCCCACAAAGAAAAGGCCTATACTGCCTATAAAGAAAACATCCCCCAACCCTTGTGAATCATCACCATATACTTTTTTCGGGTTATCCCTTAAATATCTTACCGTCACTACATCTCCGACTTTTGCATCCCTGGTATTCAGTATTGCTTCAGCTCTAACCTCATTGCCGTTATTATCGGTATAAACTACGGTGTAACGTTTTCCGGCTACCACACTAACACCCATTTTATAAGCATCAACAATCCTTGCCTGTACGGCAATTCCCTCTTTTAAAAAACAAATCCCATTGAAATATTCCACTCAAAAGGCAAATCAGTCCCAGTGCAAATAAACTATCACACTAGTCCAATTCATTATAATCTTCACCCCCATAACATCTTTTTTCTGATTATATCAACTCTCTGCCTATTCTGCCACTAGTTCTTTGAAATTAAGAGTAATTTTGTATATTTCACTTCATTATACCCGATAAATATAAAAAACCTGCGGATGGTGAAATACTTATCCGTAGGTTTTTCATACTAAATTACATCAAATAGGTATCGACTCAATTTTCCTTAAAATAAACCTTTTCAAGATTGTTAAATCTGTTGAATCCACTGAATCGTCACGATTCAAGTCTGCAGCCGATAAGTTAACGCCCGGAGGGTTTTTACGAAGTATAACCCTTTTGAGGAGTGTTACATCCGTCGAATTTACTTCCTCATCGCCGTTTAAGTCTCCGTAGATAAATGCCGGTCCGGTTGGCGTCGGGTTAGGAGTAGGATTAGGTGTTTTACCTTCATAAGGCGGTTCTTCTCCCCACAGGAGAACTCCGTTATCATATACAGGTATATAGGGAGTCAATCCTGCAAAAGATATTGCATCGAAATCCGGAGATGTGCCCAAATTCTGGAATGACCAGTCGTTTTCATGTGTGCCTATGCCATTTTTATATCTAATTGATACATTGGCATCTTTTTCACATAAGTTCCATTCGGCAGGCATAATCTGAGTTCCCGAAAAATCAACAGTAAAATAATAAATATTGTCCGCATAATGCTTCAATCCTTCAAGTTTAGCACCATCACTTTGACCTAAGGTTATTTCCACATCATCCAAGCTTCCTCCAGCCTCAAATACCTCGCTTAAATCCATGTAATAACGAACAGACATCTTATCTTTCACTGTTGGTGGCCATGATGACCTATTGTTAACCTGAAGCAGGAGATTTAATGTTCCAAAACCCTCATACATTATCCAGCCACGGCAGAAATATTCCACCAGATCATCCTCAGGTGCACGGAAATCTTCAGGCTTCGGCCAATTTTCAAGTTTTTTTCCTCCATACATGTCAATCATTTTGGCAAGAGCACCTACAAAACCTGCATTGTAGTCAATTGCAACTTCATTCATAACATAATCTTCAATATTGTCTTCCCAATAATCACTGGAATTAGGACCACCAACCAAAGCACCGTATAGTATATGCCTGCTAAATGAAGGTACATCGGTCATACTTACCCATGAACCATGTGCAGTTCTGTGATGGGGATGTACAGGAGGATTTTCTCCAAAACCTACTTCATAACTTCCGCCCCGTGGATTGTCACCCAATATATAATTTATTTGTCTTTCTGCAAATTTTCTGTATTCATCTTTTTTGGACAACGTTCCAACGGTTTCATCATCGGACCATACAAAAGCTAAAAATGCTGCCGTACTCGCATAACGCAAAGATCCCCATTGGGAAAGCCATGCCAATCCTCCGGGGGTGTAGGTTATACCTCCACCGGGCAAGAAAAAGTCCAGATTTCTTTCCACCATAGAAGCATATTTTTGGTCTTTTGTCACCTGAGCTATTTTAATTGCCGCACCATAACTTACATCGTCCCAGCAATGAGTATGATATCCGCCTATTGTATCGACAGGCATTATTGAAATAGCCTTATCCAAGTAATCCTGTTTTCCTGTTTTTATGTAAAGCCAAATAGCTCCCCACGCAAGGTCATCCACATAGCTTCCGGAAGGGTATAAAATATCCAGAGGGTTTTTCCCTTTGTATGTATAACCGAAATTAAAAATTCTCTCTGCATGCATTAAGCATTTTTCCGCATACTCTGGATCTGTTTCTTCAAATATTAGAGAAGCTATAGCCAGTGCCGCTGCAGTCATACCTGCAACATCAGAACCCGGTGCCGACGGATCCACCTTAAAGGATTTTCTGTCGGTCACATAATCCAAAAACTCATGAGGAACCCACACCGAGTGGTCAGATTGACCGTATCCGCACATATAGTATAGTACGTTAGGCTCCGGATTGGCTTTAATCAAAAAATCCGTTCCCCATTTTACTTCATCCAATATGTCCTCTAACAACCCTGATTTTTCGAAGGCTTCCCTGTATTCATATACACCCCATCCCAGTTGTGCTGCAGCATATGAAATGGTATGGGTAAACTTAATTCCGTCGCCGGCATCAGCCCAACCTCCCGTAAGATCAAGTCCTACATCCTGTCCGTCTGTCATTGCTGCATCTGCCCTATAAGGCAAAATATAATCATCTGGCAGGTCACCAAGACGGTTGGCTTTGTAGAAAAGAATTGCTTTTTGCAAGGCTTCTCCATAATTGTAGTACGCATCTCCAAAACGTGGTGAAGAAGCAGCCTGAACCTTTGGTTCAAGACCAAACTGCTGTAACAGCAAAGTAGTCAAAATTACTACCAGAACAGTCATGGATAAAATTTTATGCAGTTTAATCCTTTTTCTCTTCATTTTGTTTCCTCCCCTTAAAAACTTTTATAATTAATTTTAATATTAAACAGGGCACAATATCTCGCTTTCGAAATGTATGCAAAGGCATAACAAAGTATTTAGAAGTGTTTCTTTCATGTACGTTATTGCTTTTGGATTTAATTTGCTACATTAATTCGTCAAAATATTAAAATTTATAGCCTCTTTATCTACATCTGCAATAAAATTATATCATATTTTTTTAGTTTCTGCCTCTAGTATATCTACTGCTGTTGTCAATTTCTATCTTTTTTATTAAAACCCAATTAAGACACAAATCATAGCCTGGAGACAAAAATAATTTAACTCCATATCCC
>DAOOJC010000279.1:0-3219 GCA_035384905.1 Acetivibrio sp.
CCGGTGTGACTGAGGCATATAAGATGCAAAACATTGTTTATGATGCCCTCCCTAACATTGAAAACCGGGAGGATATATTCGGACAGCAGATTGTGATGGATGAGAAGGATAACATTACAGGATATCTTAAAAGACTTCTTCTGACTGCTTCAAGTCTTAGTATTGATGAGGCTTTTATGCATGTTTCTTCACTGGGGGGAGTTATAATTCCTGCCCATGTAGACAGGGATTCGTACAGTATGATTTCAAATCTGGGAATTATTCCGAAAACACCGCAGATGAAATATCTTGAGGTTTCAAAAGCATGTGACGTGGAAATGTTCACAAAAAACAATCCGTATCTTAAAGAATTCAATATTATAAAGTCGTCGGATGCCCATACGCTGGGGGATATATTTGAAAGAGAAAGCTCTATCGAGCTTGACGAATTAAGCATTGAGTGCCTTTTGAACACTCTTCAGTAAATATTGAAGCTTAGTTGGTACAATTTACACCGCCTTTAGTCTGGTATCAATAGTTTGCGAAATAATCATTCAATCAGATAATATTATGCAATCAGTTAATATTGAATATTGTATACAATTTCGACATGCAATTTTTATTTTTCAAACTTGCATAAATCCTTGTGAATTAAAGCTTTGAGTATGTTTCTAAATCTATAAAATATTATCAAAATCTATTGAATGTTATATTAATATCTGTTATAATTGTAACGAAATTTGTTAAATTGTTAACATACACTTTTTTGATAAAATAATTACCTGGTTAGGGGGTTGTTGGTAAAATGAGCACAAATAAATGTTGCTGCTGCAGCGGAGTTGACGAAAGGGATCAAAAGCTGCAAGAAATAATCAATAAGTACAAAAACACAAGGGGAGCCTTGATTCCTGTATTGCATGAAGCACAGGATCTGTACGGTTATCTTCCCCTGGAGGTTCAGAAGAAGATTGCTCAAGGGCTTGAGGTATCTTTGGCAGAGGTTTACGGTGTAGTTACTTTCTATACCCAGTTTTCTCTGAATCCGAAAGGAAAGTACAAGATACAGATTTGTATGGGTACAGCATGCTATGTTAAGGGAGCTGGGGCTATTTTAGACAAGCTTAAAGAAAAGCTTGGCCTCAATGTCGGAGAATGCACCGAAGATGGGTTGTTTTCGTTGGAAGCATGCAGATGTATTGGTGCCTGCGGCTTGGCGCCAGTAATGATGATTAATGATGATGTCTACGGCCGTCTTGTACCTGACGATATTGAAGGAATACTTGATAAGTATAGGGAATAAAGAGTTTAAGAATAATGAGGGATTTGTCATTACATTTGCTGGATATTGCACAAAACTCTATTACTGCCGGAGCAAGCAAGATTGGTGTTTCAATTTGTGCAGATAAAGAGCGGGATTTGTTGGAACTGGAAATAACGGATAATGGTATAGGCATGGATGAATGCTTTCTGAAGGAGGTTGTCAACCCCTTTGTAACCACAAGGGATACCAGACGGGTTGGCTTGGGTATTCCGCTTTTCGAAGCTTCTGCAAGACGGGCTTCGGGTGAACTCAGGGTTACTTCCGAGAAGTATGTTGGGACAACGGTTAGTGCAGATTTTAAGATATCGCACATTGACAGGCTTCCTTTAGGCGATATAGCACAGACATTGGCAGCTCTTATTACTGCAAGACCCGAGATTGAATTTAAACTGATTCTTACTAATAAGAAGGACAGTTTTGACTTTAATACATCGGATGTGAAAATAAGACTGGGAGAGGTTCCGATCACCGAGCCTCAAGTGTTAACGTGGATTTGTGAGTATGTTAATGAGGGTGTAAAAACTATATTTGGAGGGGTGCTAGATGAAATCCTTAGCTGAATTAGAAGAAATTAGGAAAAAGACTCTGGAACAGATAAGTTTAAGGACTGATAATCATGAAATGAGAGTCGTTGTGGGTATGGCTACCTGCGGAATTGCAGCTGGAGCAAGAACAGTAATGAATGCCTTTGTTGAGGAGTTTAAGAAAAGAAACATCAGTGATGTGCCTGTTACTATGACGGGTTGCATTGGAGTTTGCAGGCTTGAACCTATTGTTGAAATAATGGATAGGGACGGAAGTAAAGTAACTTATGTCAAGATGACTCCTGAAAAGGTTGCACGTGTTGTTGCAGAACATATTGTCAACGGAAGGGTATGTATTGATTTAACTATTGGAGAAGCAGACAAAAAGTAACTGTTTTTATTTTTGTTAAGGAGGGTTATAAATGCAATTATATAGAGCACATGTTCTGGTTTGCGGTGGTACTGGCTGTACTTCGTCAAACTCTGAAGCAATAATAAATGAATTGGAAGCACAGATCAATAAAAATGGGCTCGAAAACGAAGTTAAAGTTGTAAAGACCGGGTGTTTTGGGCTTTGTGCCAAGGGACCTATCATTGTTGTATACCCTGAAGGGTCAATGTACACAATGGTCAAGGTTGAGGATGTAAAGGAAATTGTGGAAGAGCACCTTATAAAGGGTAGAATAGTAAGAAGACTATTACAGAGTGACAAGGCCGAAGGAGTAACTAAATCCCTTGAAGGTGTGGATTTCTTCAAAAGACAGATGAGAATTGCATTGAGAAACTGTGGTGTGATAAATCCTGAAAACATTGAGGAATATATTGCTTTTGACGGTTATAAGGCATTGGGCAAAGTTTTGACAGAGATGACTCCACAAGATGTTATTGACACTCTCAAAAAGTCCGGCTTAAGAGGAAGAGGGGGCGGAGGTTTCCCAACAGGGCTTAAATGGGAGTTTGCTGCACAGCAAAACTCAGATCAGAAATATGTATGCTGTAATGCTGACGAAGGGGACCCCGGTGCATTCATGGACAGGAGTGTGTTGGAAGGAGACCCCCACTCTTTAATTGAAGCTATGGCGATTGCCGGATATGCTATCGGTTCAAATCAGGGTTATGTTTATATCAGGGCGGAATATCCTATAGCGGTTAAGAGGCTTAAAATTGCTATTGAACAGGCAAAGAAATATGGACTTTTGGGCAATAATATATTTGGAACCGACTTTAGCTTTGATCTTGATATCAGGCTTGGTGCCGGGGCTTTTGTATGCGGTGAGGAAACCGCTCTTATGACATCTATTGAGGGACATAGAGGTGAGCCGAGACCAAGGCCTCCGTTCCCTGCGGTAAAAGGTTTGTGGCAAAAGCCTACAATACTGAATAACGTAGAGACCC
>DAOOJC010000280.1:0-3219 GCA_035384905.1 Acetivibrio sp.
CTATATTAACAAAGCCTTCGGTATTAACTCTCACATAGTCATGAACCTCAATATCAAAAATTTCTTTCATTAGAGCCGCCAAGAAGTTCATTGAGTAAGCACCGAATTTGCCCTCCTGCTTCATAAAAGGTCCTATTAAGTAGGCACTGTTAATTTTGTAGAAATCAGGGTCATTTACCCTGTCGTTCAGTTCCATGTAATGTCTGACTTTTGCGTTGTAGTCGACATACAAATCTCTTGGAATCATTATTATTTTCAGCTTTTCATTTTTTTTGTCAATGCTCAGTATTCCGATAGTGTCATATAATCCCGATACTCTGTCCTGACCGATAAACATAATATTTCGGCTGTTTTCATCTACAAGCTTTTCAGGATATTTCATTCCGTTTGTCAACCCGGGAATCGAGTCATAATCGATTTCTTCCGGTGTTGCACTTGGAGTAATACTGCTTAACCTGGTGGGGGTAGGTGAAATAGTTTTTATAGGAGGATATGTAATTTCCAAATCTAAGTCGGAACCGCCGTTACTGCTTCCAAGAACAAACTTGCCAAAAACAAAAATTAATACTCCTAAAACTACAAAACTACCGATCCATATAAATAAAGATTTCTTAAAACTCATTTTTTTGCCTGTTTTTTTCTTTCTATTATCAGATGATGCTTTTTTTTGTTTCATTATAAAAGACCCCTCAATAATTAATAAAATTTAACATTTGCATAATAAATCTATATTTCAAACATTAATATTTTAACACATATTAATATTAAAAGGGATACTAAAATCGTATTTAAACCAAATTTAAAATTTTTGTAATAATTTGCTCAGGTGTGTCGTAAACAGGTGAAAATCAAAAGACGAAACAAAAGCGATGGGAGCATCGAACCCCATCGCTTTTTGGCCATTTCACTTATAATTTACCATCTGCCTCTTCTCAATGCTTTAGGCTTACCTAATACCTCGGAAAAAACTATTCCGCGAATGACATCTCCTTCGGTAAGCTTTGAAAAATCCAAAGCAGTTTCAAAGATTGAGTTCTCATTAAGCCTGGCTGTGACTTTGCCTTTTTTAGCTGAAACAGGTTTATTCACAGCCTCACGGCCTTCGCTGCCGGGGCTTCCTTCGAATCCGGAACTGCCTTCAGTACCGGGACTGCCTTCAACACCGGGACTGTCTTCAAGAACAACGTCTGAATATGTTTGCGGCAGAGAATTTCCTTCATATCCGGGTGTGCCCTCAAAGCCTGAACTGCCCTCAAAGCCGAAGTTTCCTTCATGACCGGGGACTCCTTCAAAGCTCGGATTCGGGATATTAGTCCTTCCAACCCCGTAATTGACCTGAGGACGTGGTGTTGTTCCATATCCGGGTTTGGGCTCACTTCTTAAAGGCCTATTATAATAGCTCGGCCCAGGTGGTTTTGGTTGGCTGGAAAGATTCCGTGGGTATGGATTTCTATCCATGTTATTGCCTTGCATATTTTTGCTTTGATTCACTTCGGAGGAAATTTCATTAATAGCCTCCAATATATCCTTTAAAAAATCACTCATTAATAAAACAGCTCCTTAAGCTTTTATTTCTTTTCGATTGTCGGTTCATCCTGTTTGCCTGCTTTTGAAATGCTGTTTCTCATTTGGGTGTCAGCCAATATGTTCTGCATATTGTAGTAATCCATGACACCGAGTTTACCTTCTCTAAGGGCTGTTGCCATAGCTTTAGGTACTTCTGCCTCTGCCTCTACAACCTTGGCCCTCATTTCCTGAACCATGGCTTTCATTTCTTGTTCTCTTGCAACTGCCATAGCTCTTCTTTCTTCAGCTTTTGCTTGGGCGATACGCTTATCAGCCTCCGCCTGGTCTGTCTGAAGCTGGGCACCTACATTTCTTCCTACATCAATGTCAGCTATATCAATTGAGAGTATTTCAAATGCTGTTCCTGCATCAAGGCCTTTGCTTAATACTGTTCTGGAAATTGCATCTGGGTTTTCAAGAACTTCTTTATGGTTCATTGCCGAACCGACGGTGGTAACGACACCCTCGCCGACACGGGCAATTATGGTTTGTTCACCGGCACCACCCACCAAGCGGTCTATGTTTGCTCTAACAGTAACTCTGGCTTTTGTACGAAGCTCAATACCGTCTTTGGCGATAGCAGCAACAATCGGTGTTTCAATTACTCTGGGATTTACGCTCATTTGAACTGCTTCAAGAACATTTCTTCCTGCAAGATCAATGGCTGCTGCCCTTTCGAATTCAAGGGGAATACTGGCTCTCTGTGCAGCTATAAGTGCGTTAATAACCCTGTCAACATTACCTCCTGCTAGATAGTGTGCCTCAAGTTTGTTTATCGACACAGTAAGACCTGCTTTTGTTGCCTTAATAAGAGGATTTACCACTCTGGCAGGTATAACTCTTCTGAAACGCATTCCGACAAGAGTAAATATACCGACCCTAACATTTGCTGCAATGGCGGAAATCCAAAGACCTACAGGGATAAATGTAAAAAAGAAAACCAGTAACACGATTGCCGCCCCAAAAATGAGGATAAAACCTAAAAAACCATATTCCATACTAAAACTCTCCCTTCGTGTTTATTAAAATTTTTGTTATATTATATTTTAGAAATAATACAATATCCGTAAAACAATTATTTTATTTTTCTTACAACAACACGCCGTCCTTCAACATCAATAACTTTTACTTTTGAATCCTTTTCAATGTAATCAAACTCAGATACAACATCCACTCTTGTTCCGTTAAATTCAGCGGTACCTGCAGGACGCAATGCTGTCAAGGCTATTCCTTCTTTTCCAAGAAAAGCTTTCAGATCCTCTGTTCCCTGAAAACCGCTTTCTTTGTCCAATGAATCAGTCAATACAATGGTTCTGGATAGTAAGCCCTTTTTTACTGAGTATATTGCCAGGAAAAAAGCAACGGCCAATACTATAAGTATAGCTACAATCATTATTATGGCATCCAAAATAGTATCCATGGTTAATACCACTCCTATTACAAGAAAGATTGCACCGAGTGCACCCGGTATTCCGAACCCCGGATTAAATATTTCTATTATGACCAGCAAGAATCCTATTATGAAGAATAATGCAATCCAGATGTCAATATTATAAATAAAGTCAAACATGTGAACAACCCCCTTTTTAAGAAATTTTAATTAGTTGTTTGTAAAATGCTGTAACCCTTGAAACCAAAGGGTTTTAGCAGTAT
>DAOOJC010000281.1:0-3214 GCA_035384905.1 Acetivibrio sp.
TTTCTCCGCAATCCTTCTCTCTAACCCTTTTGTATGGCTGTTTCTCTCATTTTGAATCCTTTCAAGAGATTCTTTCACTGCTTCCGTACTCTCCAATATTGAGTTAACGGAAATCTTGTAATCGGTTATATCGGCATGGAGCTTGTCCCTTATGCTCTGCTGCTCCTTGCTCTTCTCCTGATTAAGGGCTATTTTGTTTCTGGTCTCTTCAATATCTTTTTCTATAAGGGTCAATTCTTCCTCGTACTTTTTGAGTTCTTCTCCTATTTCCTTCTCCTGCCTTGCAAGCTGTTCCTTCTCCTGCTTGAGCATATCTACCCTTGCCAATATCCTCTTTATATTCTCATCCACCTGTGCCAAATGGCTTTCATCCCTAATTTTTATCAATTCATTGTTTTTAAGGCTGCTTTCGTTATCGCTTATTTGGTCTACGATATCACTGAGCATGAAACTTATTTCGCTTACATTCTTTTCCAACACCTCTTCATCAGACTTGAGCTTTTCAATACCCTCCGAAAGCTCCGAAACCTCTCTGTTTCTCCCCAAAATTCCCGATTCTTTCTGGGTATTGCTACCTCCCGACATGGAACCGGTAGTACTTAAAATATCTCCCTCAAGGGTAACAATTCGAAAACCGTATCCGTATCTTCTTGCCATCTTTATTGCCGTATCAAGGTTTTCTACCACTACCACCTTTCCCAAAAAGCTCAGTATAATACCCCTGTATTCCGGGCTGCAGCTTATAAGATCCGAGGCGACACCTATAAAACCTTCCTGGCCTTTGAGCTGGTTTACAATACTGTCTTCAATATACCTGCCCTTTACTGCGGATATAGGCAGAAAGGTTGCCCTTCCCAGCCGGTTTTTCTTTAAGAACTCAATGGCTCTTTTGGCATCCTCCTCACTGGTAGTTACAATGTTTTGAAGTGCTCCTCCCAAAGTCATCTCAATAGCAGTCTCATACCTTTTATCAACGGTTATCAGCTGTGCCAATGCACCATGTATACCTCGTCCAAAATCCGGGGATTGCTGGCATGCCTGTAAAACAACCTTGACACTCCTGTTATAGCCCTCAAGGTTTTTCTCCATTTCTTTGAGCATTCTAAGTCTTGAGGTCTTTATCTGTATTTCAGACCTCACGTTATTCTGACTTTTCTTCTCTTCCTCCAGCTTTAAACCCAAATCCTTCCTTTTTTCATACAAAGCATCGAGCTGCTCTTTTATGTTTTTAATCAATTCATTGACTTTAGAAATACCCTCAGACAGGTCTTC
The DNA here is from genome assembly GCA_035384905.1 of Acetivibrio sp. Classification (GTDB taxonomy): domain Bacteria; phylum Bacillota; class Clostridia; order Acetivibrionales; family Acetivibrionaceae; genus Hungateiclostridium. The sequence continues at coordinate 1,273 of DAOOJC010000281.1, forward strand.
CTTCTTCATGCCCTCCCTGTCCTTCTCTAAAATAAGCTTATTTTGCTCTTCGTCAATGCTTGCCTGCCTTTTCCGGATAATTTCAATGTGATTTTTCACATTATTTATCTGAGTCCTTTTATCGGACTGAATATCAAGCTTTTCCATTATGCTTGATTTTAAGTTTTCAATATACCTCTCATTCTCGTCCAATGTATCCAATATCGCTTTAAGCTGCTTTTCACTTTCCTCAAGCTTTAATGAATATTCACCATACCTCTCGTTTAAATACTTGATTTTGTTATTCTTTTGCTCCTCTTCCCCGGACAATCCCTTGATTTTTTCCTCAATCTCAGCTATTTCTCCATCGAGTCGTGAAATGTTTGAGATGAGATTGCTCTTTTTCTCCTCATTCAGCCTTATTTCCGATCCGCACTTTTCCAGATTGCCGTCAATGGCGTAAAACTCCTGCTTTGCCTGTTCAAGCCTGCTGTCCATATCCTTTAGAATACTTATATTTTTCTGATTGAGATTTGTAATTTCCTCAAGTTTATTGTTTTCACTTTCGATGTTTTGATTTATTGTAGAATAACTTTTTTCAAACTCCTCCAACTTCTCTTTAAACCTTGTAATGTTTTCAATATAAACATTAACCTCCAGTTCCTTCAGGCTTTCTCTGAGGCTTAAAAACTTTTTTGCAACCTCTGCCTGCTCCCTTAAGGGTTCAAGCTGAATCTCAAGTTCTCCAATGATGTCATTTATCCTTAAAAGATTCTGTCTTGTCATTTCCAGCTTTTTTTCCGCTTCCTGCTTCCTGACCTTATACTTCATTATACCGGAAGCCTCTTCAAATATATGTCTTCTCTCATCGGATTTGGAACTTAGGATTTCATCAATCCTTCCCTGCCCGATGATGGAGTAACCGTCCTTGCCCACACCGGTATCCAGAAACATCTCGTAAATGTCTTTAAGCCGGCATTGTGTCTTGTTTATCATATACTCACTTTCACCGGAGCGGTACACTCGCCTGGTTACGGTAACTTCACTGAATTCAACGGGAAGCATGGAATCAGAGTTGTCAAAAGTGAGGGTAACCTCCGCAAAGCCCAGAGGTTTTCTGTGTTCTGTCCCGGCAAATATGACATCCTCCATTTTTCCCCCTCTTAGGGTTTTTGCACTCTGCTCTCCCAGAACCCATCTGATTGCATCGGAAATATTGCTTTTTCCGCTTCCGTTAGGCCCCACGACAGCAGTAATACCGGAGTTAAAATCAAGTGCAATCTTGTCTGCAAAGGATTTAAAGCCTTGAATTTCAAGTCTTTTTAGATGCAAATAAAACACCTCGTATTATAGAATAAAGTAGCTTCAATCATATAAAAAACCACGCAAAATCAAAATTGCATGGGTAATTTAATACATAATAATTCTAACATAATTTTATATTTTATCAATACACACAATTTCACTACTAAAAAACAACTCAGTTTCAAAATTTTCAGACATATTATTATACGTCTTAAAGCTCTACCGTATTTTATACCAAACACTCATATCCCTTTACTCTGATATGTTTTTTGAATAATTGTGCACATATTCCCTTACTCCGATATGCTTTTTGAATAACCGTGCACTTATACCCTTACTCCGATATGTTTTTTGAATAACTGCGAACATATTTCCCGGCTTTGAGAAGAGCTTCAACCATACTAACCGCACTTGCCTTTCCTGAACCTGAAATATCAAAAGCAGTGCCGTGGTCAACGGATGTGCGTAAGAACGGCAATCCTACGGTAATTGCAATTGTTCGTTCGAAGTCCAGGGTTTTTGTGGCAATGTGTCCCTGGTCATGATACAGGGACAGAACCGAGTTGTACCTTCCCATTAATGCAAGGTGAAATACCGAATCCGCCCCAATAGGTCCCTCAACCCTGTAGCCCATGGCAACTGCCTCCCTGACTGCTGG
>DAOOJC010000282.1:0-3213 GCA_035384905.1 Acetivibrio sp.
ATAATTCATAGAAAACAGATTCTGCATCCCTGTTTACGGGATACCCTGACCATCCTTTGGAATCAAATTAGTGTAATCCTTTGCATAATGGTAACATAACTCTCTATTTCTCATATTATGTATAGTAGAAAGCTATTTCAATATGAAAGGAGAAATCATTATGGATTACTACTTCTGCCCTTTTGTATCTGAACCATACGCCGCATATACACCATATGTATGGCAGTCTCAGAACATCGATGAATCGTACTTGAACTCCGTTCCTGCCACAGAAAGGCAACCTCAACCGGTACTGAGTGACAGACCGGCACAAATTTCCGTCGTGCTTTTTAAGGAACTCACCGGTTACCCAAACTACGGAAACCCCAGCGGTAATGCAGACATTTTATATACCGGAAACCGTGGTACATGGACCTTTAATTTACAGCCCTTCTTACTCTTACAGAGCAACTTGAGTGCACAACTGGTAATACAAGGTGTCCTTGACGACCACACAAATGTTCCTGTAGCCAATTACTCGGCCAGAATAACAATAAACGGTACTGTTGTCCATACGGGCAGACTTCCTTTTGTTCACGGTTCACCTACCGGACAGCGTTTCAACAACTGGAGGTCTCTTACCTTTAATGTACCGAATCTGAGAAGCAATAACAGAGTGGTAATTGAAAATACCTCAAATACAGGTCCAAATGACTGGATTGCTTTTGACTGGATGGAACTAAGGCTTCAGCCTAGGTAAAACAATCCTTTCACTACAAAAGGCCAAATATAAACAACCCCTTTTTTCTTTCGAAAGCAGGGGTTATTTTCCAATTTTACTTAAATTTTATTAACTCTTTAATTAATTAACATTTTACTCAACCTTCGGCAGGCTGTTCATACTCTTCGAAATTGCTTCCTCAGAATAATCTATATCGCTAAGCTTTCCGGAAAAGTAGTTGTCATAGGCAACCATGTCAAAATACCCGTGTCCGCTCAGATTAAACAGAATAACTTTTGACTCTCCCGACTCCTTGCATAATAAGGCTTCGTCAACAGCAGCCTTTATTGCATGGGAAGATTCCGGAGCGGGAATAATTCCCTCAGTTCTTGCAAAAGCAACAGCAGCCTCAAAAACTGAACTCTGGCCATAAGCTTTGACTTCAATCAGCTTGTCACTATAAAGCTGACTGATTATCGGCGAAACTCCGTGATATCTAAGTCCGCCTGCATGTATACCGGCAGGTACAAAGTCATGACCCAGTGTGTACATTTTTGCCAACGGTCCAACCTTTCCTGTATCGGAATAATCATAAGCATACACACCTTTTGTAAGGGTCGGACAGGCAGTTGGCTCAACAGCCACAGCTCTCACCTTTGTTCCTTTAAACTTGTCCATCAGGAATGGAAAAGCTATTCCGGCAAAGTTCGATCCTCCTCCGCAACAAGCAAATACCACATCCGGATATTCATCCAGATACTCCAGCTGTTTCTTCGCCTCGAGTCCTATAATGGACTGGTGCAGGCAAACATGATTTAAAACGCTTCCCAATGCATAATTGGTATCATTGTGAGTAGCAGCATCTTCAACAGCTTCACTTATCGCAATACCAAGACTTCCGGTACAGTCAGGGTCCTTTTCCAAAATCGCCCTGCCGCTGTTGGTAAGATTAGTAGGACTTGCATACACTTCCGCCCCAAAAGTTTTCATAAAGGAACGTCTGTAAGGCTTTTGCTCATAACTTACCTTAACCATATAGACCGTACACTCAAGCCCGAAATGACTGCATGCAAGACTAAGTGCACTTCCCCACTGTCCGGCACCGGTCTCCGTGGAAAGTCTTTTTATTCCGGCAATCTTGTTGTAGTAAGCCTGAGGCAGTGATGTATTAAGCTTGTGGCTTCCGGTAGCATTTGTCCCTTCATATTTGTAATAATTCTCGCAGGAGTCCCCAAATATTTTTCAAGGCCTTTTGCCCTGTATAATGGACTTGGTCTCCATTGACGGTACATTTCCCTTACTTCCTCAGGAATGTCAATCCATCTCTCCTGGGAATTTTCCTGTTGAATCAGTTCTAGTGGGAAGATTGCCTGAAGTTCATCGGCAGAAGCTATTTTACCTGTTTGGGAACTTATGTAAGGTGCGGGTTTGTTGGGCATGTCTGCCAAAATATTGTACCATTGTTTCGGAATATCCGACTCGTCTAGAACTACTTTGAAAACATCCTTTTTGCTCATCTTTCTCAACTCTCCTCATCAAATTAATAACACTAATTATATTGTACGAAAAAAAGCCGCAACAATCAACAAAAAAGATAAAATTTCAACTTAAAAATCCAAGATTTATAAATATACTATTACACAGCAAAATAATTGATTTGCAGAATTTTCTGAATTAGCCCCCTATAAAACAAAAGCTCCGGGAGCATCGAGCCCCCATCGCTTTTTGGTCATTTCACTTCGTGAAATCCCACTAAGAAAGTGCTAAACTACATACTATAAGTTTAGCACATTTTTTTATTTTTAATCCCAAAGTGGAGCAATATTAACATAATGTAAGTTTTTGCCCTTACTTTCTTTATTATTTTTTATGTATTTATGATCCAACAATTTACTTCCTGCTCCTGGTAACTGCACGGGGTTCCCTTCTTAAATTTATGCCCAGTATTCCGCCGATGCTTCCTGTCAAAATCCCTATGAAAAACAGGGTAACAACATGCATGTTAACGGAAAAGTCTCTGTATGCCACACTGCTCACCAAATAGAGAATCAGCACGTACACAATACCTACAATTCCGCCGTTTAACCATCCCTTGCTTTTTACATTTTTTGTAGACACCCATCCTGCTATCACAATACTTAAAAGTGTCGTGATTATAACAGCCGTAGACAGATACTTCTGCGGAAAATCCGTAAACATCAAAATATACGCAAAAACCGCAGCAATTGGCAATGTAATGGTATAGGACACAAGTATCCCCATTATTATTGTCACCAGGTTGGAATGCTCACTTATAATGTTCTTCGCCGTCTGTCCGGTCTTATTAATCATAACAACCCCCCAATAGATTTAAAGTTTCATACTAATAATCTATTTTATTTTATTTAAAGATAGAACCGATAAAACCACCGGTAAAAATATCTATGCGATTTATTTACTTGGCATCCCATTCCAAAAGTTGCTTATACCTTTGCTTAATGCTTAGTCCGCAGAGTTTTTGACTTTATTGAACG